>JBAYRO010000004.1:0-94439 GCA_041676645.1 Burkholderiaceae bacterium
ATGGAGTCCATCGGCAACATCCCGCCGGTCGAGGCCGAGCAAGCCTACTATGCGCAATTCACCGGGTCCGCCGTCATGGCGTGACTCAAACCAACGAGCCTCCGGGAAAACCGGGGCGGTTCACCTGCTTGACGTGCATGTCGAGGCAGAACGAGCAGCCATTGAGTTGCGACGCGCGCACTTCCACGAGCAATGCCAGCGTTTCGTCGAATTCGCCGCTGGCGCCGATGGCCTGGCCGAAGCCGGCGAGCCGCTTGAGCAGCTCCGGCACCTGTTCGGAGAGGTCGAGGCGGGGGCGGGGTGTGGAGATCGTCATGTGGTGTTCCTTGAAGAGGGATGTCATGCTTCCTGGACGATGTCCTTGGCTTCTGTTCTCGAACAGAGCATGCGGTACGCCAGGGCGCGCAACATGCGGGAATGATCGCGATCGAACCGCAGGGCGCGATCGGAGAGGACGGGATCGTGGTCCGGGGTCATGGTGTTCGGCTTCGGTCCGGATCAGGCATCCGTTCCCGTCGATGCCTTCGCCAGCCAGTCGCGCGGCGACATGCCGACCCTGGCCGCGAACGCGCGCGAGAGCGCCGAAGGGTTCGCATAGCCGAGCTCATCAGCCAGGAGCTTGATCGGCCGGCCTTCGCGCAGCCGGCCTTGCGCGAGCGCCATGCGCCAGTCGGCCAGGTAGTCGGCCGGGGTCTGGCCCACCACATCCCGGAAGGCATTGGCGAACGCCGTGCGGGACATGCCGGCCTTTTCGGCCATCCGCTCGAGCGGCCAAGGCTCGCCCGGCGCGTCGTGCATGGCGACCAGGGCGCGGGCCAGCCGCGGGTCCGACAGGCCGGTGATGAAGCCCGGGCGCACGCCGGCTTCCTGGGGATGGTCGAGCAGCCAGCGCAACAGCTGGATCACGACCACTTCGAAGAGCCGGTCGGCCAGCAGCCGCTGGCCGCAGCGCACCCGGTCGGTTTCCGAGAACAGCAGTTCGAGCGCGAGGTCCAGTCCCGTTACGCGCGCCAGCGGCAGTGCGATGAAGGACGGCAACGCTCGCGCCAGCGGACGGTACGCGCCGCCCTCGAAGTGGAGTCGGGCGCAGGTGAAGTCGGAACCCTCCGAGGGAGGATTGCGGAAGCGATGGGTAAAGGGTCGTGGGTAGAGCAGCAGCGTGGGTTCGTTGAAATGCAGCGACTCGGGTACATCGCGCGCACCCGGATGGCTCACCTCCAGCCGGCCGCGGCGCAGGACATGCAGGTAGCCGTGACCTTCGCAGGCGTCGAAGTGCTCGAGCCCGCACATGGCGCCGCTGTAGTGCAACTGGGCCCGCACCCGGAAGCGCTCGAGGATGCCCGAGAGTCGGTCGATGGGATCGGTGGCGGCCATGTGTACGAAATGGTTGAATTTCCGAATTATTTGATCCATAGCATACATCCCGATTGCGCAAACTGTCTCCCACCCAAGTACTCAATGGAAGAGGCAGAACATGAAATCGCTGAAGCTTTCCGTCCTTCTCGCGTCGGTGCTGGCCGGCTGGACCGGCGTAGCGCTCGCCCATGGCGACGCCCGCCACGGCGACGCCCACCACGGTGGCATCGCCACGCCGACGAGCCAGGCCGTCAAGCCGCCCTTCGACATCATCCACACCCGGATCTTCACCGAAGGCAACATCGCCGTCTTCCACATGGCGGTTTCGGGCAAGGCCGGCGCCAGCCGTCCGGCCAGGTCCGGCCAGCTCGCCGGCAGCTCGGTGTTCTCCTATGTCTGGCCGACCAGCCTGGACCCCTCGGTGATCGGTTTCGAACCGAAGGCCGGCATCCTCGCCTTCGCGGTCACCTCGCATCCCGATTTCGACGACACGCCGCTGTTCGACGAGAACGGGGACGGCAGGCTCGACAACGACGGCGATGTCTGGCACTCGCACTGGGTGGTCCTGCAGCCCGATGCGGCATGCGGACCGGATGCCCTGAAGGTGGTGGACATCCCCGAAGGCACGAAGCCGCGCTTGCCCAGGACCTGGCCGGGCCTGCCGATCCTGATCGACAGCCCGGGCTGGTCGCCGACGTTCAGTGACGAGACCGTCGAAGTGCGCGTGCCCTTCGACGACATCAGCGCGGTCGAGTCGGGCGCCTTCGACGGCGTGACGGCCGCGCTGCGCGTCAACGAAAGCGTGCACAACCCGCTGCTGTGCGTTGTCGACGTCTTCAAGGTCGCCTCGGGTGACCTGTCGCTACCCGGCAAGGTCGACAGATAGGATGGCTTGTCCGCTGGCTCCGAACACGGTGATGACCCGGCAGGAGCCAGCCTTGGTAATCGAACAGGGCCTCTTCGGCGACGTATCCTCGTCCTTGCCTGCGCCGCGTCTCGTTGGGCACCCTCCTTGCTTCATCGTTGCCCCTATCCCTTGTGGAGAAGCAATGATGAATCGCTACCTGAACCTGCTCGCCGGCCTCGCCCTGTGCCTCGGTACCGTGGCCGCCCCAGTACATGCCCAGACTACTGCCCCGGCTGGCACGGCGATGAGCGCCGACCAGATCGATGCGCGTTACGACGCTGCCAAGGAGCGATGCGACGCAATGAAGGGCGACGACAAGGATCTGTGCATGGAGCGAGCCAAGGCAGACAAGGAGAAGGCCGAAGCTCAGGCGAAAGCCGGCAAGGAAAAGGCGGAAGCCGATCGTGATGCCGCGAAGACGCAGCGCGAGGCCGACTACGATCTCGCGATGGAGAAGTGCGAGGCGATGTCCGGTGACGCCCAGGACAAGTGCGAGGCCGACGCCAAGGCCCGCTTCGGCAAATAGGAACGAGGGAAGCCGAGCCGCGACCAGGGCATGACAGGGCGTCGAGAACGCGGTTGCGCGTTCAGTCGTACGTGATCGTATAGATCAGGTCCACCGCACTGGTCCGGCCGGTCTGCCCGCGCGCCGTCAGGCGGCGGGTGATGTCGTAGAACATGTACAGCGTGCTGGCCGCGCCGGCCATGCCGGCCTCGTAGGTGACGTACAGCTGGTCGGACAGGCGCTTGCCGATCGACACACCACCTTCGCTCAGGCCCACTTCGTCGAAGCCCAGGCCCTCGCCGATATTGCCGGCCAGCAGGCCCAGGGCAGCCTGCTGCATGGCGTTGCCATCGCCACCGCCCGAACCGGGCGCGCGCCCCAGTACCACCCACGACAGTGTTTCGGCATCGGGCAGGGGTGGCTCGGAGTACAACGTTACCCGCGGTGACAGCGCGGTACCGGTGACCCGTACGCCCGCACGAACGTCGATATTGGGGCGCAAGGCCAGAAGATTCAGCGAGGGATTGCTGTAGGGGCCGTTGAACATCACGACGCCGGTTTCCACGTTCAGGGCCTGGCCCCAGGCCCGGAAGCGGCCGTCGTCGGTGCGGATCTCGCCGACGATGCTGATCGGGTCGTTGCCGCTTTCGGCACTGCGAATGGTCAGCTCGCCTTGCAGGCGCGTGGTGATGCCGTAGCCCTGCAGGGCGAAATCGCGTCCGAGATCCAGCTTGACCTCCATGTCCATGGGCCGGGCGGTCTGCAGTTCGCCGCGCGCCTGGGCTTCGTCCTCCTCCGCTTCGGCCTGGCGATCGCTGGCACGCACGACCACCACGTCGTCGCCCAGGGTCGGCGCGCCCGATTCGGGCAGCGTGATCGAAGCGCGATCGACATGGATGTCGCCACGCACGCGCAGGCGGCCATCGTCCAGGCCCGCCGAGAGCTGGCCACTGACGCTGACCTGGCGGTCGCGGCGCACCAGCACCTGCATGCCCTCCAGCCGGGCGTCGACATCCATTGCGATACCGGAATCCTGCGCCGTGGCATGGGCCACGCCGCTCCAGTCGATGTGGCCGCTGGCGATCATCCGGCCACGCTCGGTCGGCGCCTGGCTGCGGTTGCCGCTCATGCCGCGCACGTAGGCATCGCTGCCGGTTCCCCCTTGCAGCACCAGCTCTTCGATGTCGAGACGTTGCCCATCGAGCCTCGCGCGCAGCCGGCCATCGTGCAGGTCCACTCCGTCGAGGACCGAGCGCAGGTTCAGGCCCTCGACCTGGATCGAACCCTGCAGTTCGGGCGCCTGGACGGTGCCGGCGAGGCCGATGTCGGCATCCAGCGCCCCGGTGATGCGCCAGCCCGGTGGCGCCAGGCTGCCCCAGACGCCCAGGTCCTGCAGTTGCGCACGCACCTGTCCGCGCAGCGGGGCAGCGTCCGGCAGCGCCCAGCCGCCTGCCTGCCGCACCAGGCGGGTCTGCGCCTGGCCCTGGACGAGGCCGGCGCGCTCGGTATCCCAGTCGAGCCGGGCGCTAACCTCGTCGCCGCTGGACTGCATGAGCAGTTCCAGCTTCCTGATCCCGGCGGCTACGCGACGCGCGGGCGGGCTGTCGTCCATCTCGATGCGCGTGTCCTCGTTGATGTCCGCGCCGGCGGCCCGTGCGCTGGGCTCGCCCAGCCAGAGATCGCCGCTGTCGCGCCGGATCGATGCCTGCAGGCGCAGCGCTTCACCCATGTCGATGTCCCAGTCGCCGCTGAGGATCAGCGACGACTGGATGCCCGCCGATTCGAGCGGCGGCTGCTCGGGCAGCAGCGCATCGACCCAGGCTGGCACCAGGCCGCCGAGCTGGCCACGCGACTGGATGCGGGTTGCGCCATCGGCGGCCCGCGAGAATTGCAGCGGCTCCCAGCGCAGCGCCAGCGCCTCGCCCGGCCTGGCGACGCCTGCCGGCGGCGTGAGCGTGGCTTGTCCCGCGGTGGTGGCGATGCTCAGCGTATCGCCGGCCTGCGCCGTGACCTGCAGGCCTTCGTCGACCTGCAGGCGCCAGGGCTGCTCTTGCTCGGGCAGCGTGGCCGCGGCCGCGAGCTCGTGCAGCGTGATGTTCCAGACCGGCGTGCCGGCGGCGCCGGTCTGCGTCATCTGCGCGCGCGTGGCCAGTACGGCCTGCGTCCCGTTGGCAGTGAAGTCGCCCTCGACCGCCAGGGTGGCGGCGGCCAGGTTGCCCTGTACCCGCGCATCGAGCTTGCGCACATCGATCACGGCAGGGGACGGCGCCTGCTGCGGCGACGCATCGCCGCCGCCGGCATCGGCTGCCTGCGCTGCTGGCGCGGGCTCGGCGGCAGCCAGCTCGATGCGCATTCCGGCGCTCCGGGCATGCGCGTCCAGGCGCAGGTCCGGTTGCGCCGCGGGGTCCTGCAGGCCATCGAACCATTGCTGCCAGCCCCCTTGCCAGTCGGCCGTGACCTGCGCATCGCCGCTGGCCTCGAGTGCTGGCAGTGCCTCGCCCAGCATCGGCAGGGACTGCAGCCAGCCCAGCAGTTGCTCGGCCGATGCCACGTTCAGCGTCAGCTTGCCGCCACCGCTGGCCTGCTGCATGGCGGCGTCGGCCTCGAGGCTGAGCCCGGGTGCGGTGGCCGTGACGACGGCCTCGATGCGGTCGACGGCCGGCAGCGTCACGCTCAGCTCGCGGGCATCGACCCGGGCCTGGAACGCATCGAGATGCATGCGCTCGATGTCGAGCCGTTGCGGCGACCAGCGGCCCCTGGCCTGGATGGCGCGCACGTCCCAGCGGCTGCGCTGGCTGTCGCCGGCTTCCGTGGCAGCGCCCTGGCTGCTGATGTCCACGTCGAAGCCGACATCGCTGTCCAGTTGTCCGGTGGCGGCCAGCGTGCCGCTCAGGTCGGGTACCTGCTGGGCCGCCAGTTCGCTGTGGATTCGCACCAGCGGCAACTGCTGCAGTTCGCCGCGCACATCGAGCGCCTGTGTCTGCGGCTCGAAGTGGCCCTGCAGCTCCAGGCGACCATCGTCAAGATGCGCCTGCAGGGTCTCGGCCGTCCAGCGCTCGGGCGTGATCCGGACCCTGGCCAGCAGTTGCGAAAGCGGCAGCCGCTGTTCGTCGACCAGGCCGGTGGCGGCGTTGCGGATGTCCGCTTCGATCTGCCAGCTCGCCTGGCTCAGGTCGGCGGGGGGTTTCGTGCTGGCATCGAGCGGACGCAGCGAGGCCGTGCCGGTGAGCGCGGTTTCGGGCAGGCTGGCCAGCAGGGCTTGCAGATCCAGTTCATGCAGGTCCAGGCGCAGATCGACCTGGTCCAGCTGCTGTGGGTGCGCCCAGCCCTGCAGGTCGATGCGACCCGCTGGCCGGTCGCCTTGCAGCATCACCCGGGCCTGCTCGATGTCGACGCGCTCGGGCGCATAGCGGGCCCGGGCCTGGACGCTGTCGACCGGCAGGTGCTGGGCATCCCAGGCGCCCGGCGCACGATTGCCGATCTCGAGGGCCAGCTTCCATGCCGCGGATGCCAGGGAGGAAGCCGCTCCCTGCGCGTTATCGGGCTCGATGTCGATGCTTCCGTGCAGGTCGGTCACCGGGGCCGCGGCATGGAATACCCCGGCGTTCAGGTGGGCCAGCTGCGCATGGGCCCGTTGCAGTGGCTGGCCGCGCCAGGGGTACAGCTCGGCCTGCAGGTGAAGCATCGCAGCCGGTGATCCGGCCTGCGTCGCATGTGCGTGTGTGTCCGCCACGTCCTTGTCCGCGTCTTGTGTGTCCGCGCCTTGTGTGTCCGCCGCTGTCATGTCCTGCAGCAGGCCGGCGATGATCGTGGCCGGATCGGCATCGGCGCCGCGCTCCCGCGCGTCGAGTCGCAGGTCGATGCGCGCGGCATCGCCCCCCGCCAGCGTGCCGTCGGCCTGCAGGAGCATCTGCATGCGCAGGGGCGCATCGGGCACCCAATCGCTCAGCCAGGCCCCGACCCTGGCCTGGATGCCCAGATCATGGCCATCGAGCTTCAGGTCCGCCCGGACATGGCTTTCCCGATAGCGCAGGCTGCTCAGCTGCAGCTCGTGCAGGGCGCCATCGTAGCGGTACCGGGCGGCGATGTCGTCGAGCGCCTGCACCGTGCTGCTGCCGTCCTCGGCCACGGTCTCGATCTCGAGGCGCCCCACCTGTACCGGCAGCGTGATCCGGATCGGCAAGCCCAGGCGCTGCGGCATGGTGAACGGCTCGCCGGGTGGCTCGGGCCGGTCCGGCCGCGGGCTCAGCCGAAGGTGGATGCGTTCGGCCTGCAGCGTGCGCACATGAAGCGCCCGGCCCAGCAGCTCGGACAGGCTCCAGTCGATCCGTAGTCGCTCGATGGCCAGCTCGGTGCCGGGCATGGCCCATTGCAGGCGCTGCACGGAGCCACCGCCCATGATGGAGCCGCTCGCCCCCTCGTGGACCAGGCTCTGGTCCTCGGGCAGGTACTTCTGCGCGAGTTGCAGGGCGCGGGGCAGGGATCCATCGCTGGAAGCCCACCAGAGCAGGGCGCCCAGCGCCAGCACGAGGATCAGCAGCAGCGCCGCCAGCAGCCACAGCAGGCGCCTGAACCAGCGCCAGCCACTCGAGCGAGGCGACGGGGCAGGGGACTCGGGCGAAGGGGATGAAGCGGGGGAGTCAGCCATCGGAAGTATCAGAAGGAAAAGCCCAGCCGCATGTGCAGGCGGATCCGGTGATCCTTCAGGCCATAGGCCAGGTCGAACTGCATCGGCCCGACCGGACTGTTCCAGCGCAGGCCCGTGCCGACGCCGGTACGGAAGTTCATGTCGTCGATATCGTCGGAGACCGCGCCCACGTCGACGAACAAGGTGTGCTCCCAGTCGTTCTGGTTGCCCCTGAACGTGATCGGGCGCTGCCATTCCAGGCTGCTTACCGCCATGTAGCGGCCGCCATAGAGCTTGTCGGCGATGGAGCGCGTGCCGATGCTCCGGTAGCCGTATCCGCGCACGGTGGTGTCGCCACCGGTCAGGAACAGCAGGGTCGAGGGCAGTTGCGCGTCGTCGTCGGCCATCACCGCGCCCAGCTCGCCGCGCAGGGCCAGCCGGCTCTGGCGCCCGATCTCGTCGCGCTGGCCCAGTGGCCAGAACTGCAGCCCATGCAGGCGCATGCGCAGGAACGGATCGCGTTGCGGCGTCAGCGTGAACCCGGCGCCGGCCTCGGCGCCCAGGCCATAGCCGGCGGTCGGGTTGATCTTGTCGTTGAAGTAGCGCCCCGTCCAGCCGTAGTTGGCCATCAGCGAGGAAGCGCTGCCCGGTGCATCGCCACCCACGACCTTGCTCATGTCGTACTGCAGGTAGTAGCGCCGGTCGATATGGCCCACGCTCTTGGAGCGCCCGCCCTGCAGCGACAGGGAGTTGGACTTGAAATCCCCCACTTCGGCCCGCTCCAGCCCCGCGCCCAGGAACCAGGCCCATCCCGAACGCTTGGGCATGTCCGTCCACATCGTCGAGGCGGTCTGGTTCTTGGCATCGAGCGAAAGACGGCTGACCGCGCGCCAGCCCAGCGGCCAGAGCTGGTTGTGCACATGATCGATCGACAGGCGCGGCCCGGCGTCGGTGGTCAGCCCGACGCCGAACACCACCTTCTGGTACTTGGCCTCACGCAGCTGCGCGATGACGGTGGCGTTCTCCGGGTCGCTGTCTTCAGTGTCCAGCATCAGGAAGGCGGAGTCGAAATAGCCGCTGGCGGCCAGGCGCTGCTGGGCATCGAGCAGGTCGTCCTCGCTGTAATCCGTGCCGGTGGGAACGCGCACGATGTTCCTGATGCCCTCGGCGTCATAGCGCTCGACCCCGGTGAGCCTGATGTCACCGAAGCGGTAGGGTGGACCCGGATCGTAGTGCACGCGCAGGCTGGCGCGGTTGCGGTCGGCATCGATGGCGGCCTGGCTGTCGGCGATGCGCGCGGTCGGGTAGCGTTCCTTCTGCAGGTCGCGCAGGCCGGCATTCTTGGCCGAGTTCCAGTCGGGCTGGGTGAAGGCATCGCCTTCCTTCAGCGACCACGACTGCAGGATGCGCGCACGCTGGGCCGCCGCCTTCGGGTCGCTGTTCATCGGGTCGGCGAAGCTGATCGAGTGGCTGGCTACCTTCGTCTGCTCACCGGGCTCCACTTCGATGACGATGGTGCGTGGCGCGGCGCTGTCCGTGGCCGCTTCCACGCGCAGCGTCAGTTCCGGGTTGAAGTAGCCCAGTGCCGCGAGCAGGTCGCGGGCATTGGAATCGGCTTCGGTCAGCAGGCGCCTGAACTCGGTGGCCTGCAGATCGGGAAACCGGGTGTAGCGCTGCAGATCGAGGTGGCGTTCCAGATGCCGGGCGATGCCGCCGTCCTCGCTGACGACGTTCACCCGGAAGACCGGCTCGCTCTCGGTGGCCTCGGCGGGGGGGGCGTCCCCAGCCTCGGCGGGGGTGTCGTCCCCGGCCTGGACGGGACTGTCGTCCCCTCGGGTTTCCTCGCCTCCATTGCCCCGCAGCACGCTGCAGCCTTGCAGCGCGACAATCAGGAAAACCAGCAAGACCCGGCACAGCGGACCGGAGAAAGGGAATCCTGGGGGCTTGGGTCGGGATCTCACCGCCACTATTTTGACATGCCGGCGCCACCTCGATGCGCTGCCCGGCGGCCGAGCGTTCGAGCCAGCAGCTTGTGCAGTTCCTCATGCCAGAGCACCACGCTGGCCATCGCCACGCAGGCCAGCCACTGGTCGGGCGCCAGCGGAACCGTGCCGAAGGCGATGTTCAGGAAGCCGACATGGACGACGGCTACCTGGAGCAGGGCCGACAGGGCGATCGCTGCCCACAGCCACGGATTGACGAACATGTGGCGGAACGCGCTCGCCGATTCCGAGCGGGCGTTGAAGCAGTTGAACAGTTGCGCGAAGACCAGGGTCGTGAACGCGGCCGTGCGCGCGCCGTCCACGTCGTGGGTGCCCTCGATCAGTCCACCCGGCAGGTACATGTCGAGCGTCAGCAGGGTGACCGCGGCCATCACCGCGCCGACCCGCAATACCCCGGCCGCCATCCGTGCGTCGATGACCCGCTCGCCCCTGGGGCGCGGCCGGCGCGCCATGACATCGTCGGTCACGGGATCGACGCCCATGGCCAGCGCCGGGCCGGAATCGGTGATGAGGTTGATCCACAGGATCTGCGTGGCCAGCAGCGGCAGCACGACGGCGCCGCCGGACTCCGGTCCGCTGAGCCCGATCACGCCGGCCAGCACGACGCCCAGGAATACGGTCAGCACCTCCCCCATGTTCGACGACAGGAGATAGCGCAGGAACTTGCGGATGTTGTCGAAGATCGCTCGGCCCTCGCGCACGGCCCGCACGATGGTTGCGAAGTTGTCATCGGCCAGGATCATCCGGGCCGCCTCCTTCGTGACCTCGGTCCCGGCGATCCCCATCGCGACCCCGATGTCGGCCGACTTCAGGGCGGGAGCGTCGTTGACGCCGTCGCCGGTCATGGCCACGATGCTGCCGTCGGCCTGCAGCGCGTCGACGATTCGCAGTTTGTGGGCCGGGGCCACGCGGGCGAATACCGAAAATCGGCGAAGCGCCTCGGCGAAGCCCGTATCGTCCAGTTCGTCGATCCCGGTGCCCGTCAGCGCTTCGGTGCCGTCTTCCGCGATGCCGAGGTCGCTGGCGATTCGCGCTGCCGTGCGCGGATGGTCCCCCGTGATCATGATCACGCGGATGCCCGCGCGGCGGGCGTCGCGGATGGCATGCGCCGCTTCCTCGCGCGGCGGATCGATGATGCCGACGCTTCCCGCCAGGACAAGGCCGCTTTCCAGCGCCTCGGCATTCCCGGATCCGATTTCCTCGTCATCGCGCAGCGGGCGATAGGCGACCGCCATCGCGCGCAGCGCGGCATCGGTCAGCTCGTCGACATCGTCAAGGACGCGTTGGCGCAGTTCCTCGTCGAGCGGAACCACTTCCAGCCCGACACGCGCGTGCGTACACCGTTCGAGCAGGACGTCCGGCGCACCCTTGGAGACCAGTACCCGCTCGTCCCCATGATCGTGATCGATCTCGATGGTGGACATCATCTTGCGTTCGGACGTGAACGGAAGCTCCCCGATACGCTCGAAGCGTTGCTCGCGCCGTTCGTGGGCGCCGATCTTGCGTTCGGCAACCAGGAATGCCGCCTCCGTCGGGTCACCCTGGATCCGCCAGTCGCCGTCGTCCGTTCTCTGCAGTCGCGCATTGCCGGCCAGGCTGCCGCCGCTCAGCACCAGGATCGCCTCGGCGCGCTGGGCCTCGTCCTGCAGCGGCGCGCCGTCGACCTCGATGCTGCCCTTCGGGGTGTAGCCGACGCCCGTGATGTGAGCGGTCCCCGATGCGGTCATCAGGCGCTCTATCGTCATCTCCGAGCGCGTGAGGGTGCCGGTCTTGTCCGAGCAGATGACCGACGCCGATCCCAGCGTTTCAACCGATGACAGGTCCTTGACGATGGCGTTCTGCCTGGCCATCCGCTGCACGCCGAGGGCGAGCACGACGGACAGGATCGCCGGCAAGCCTTCGGGCACGGCGGCCACGGCCAGCGAAACACCGAGCAGCAGCACGCTGATGACGTCCTCGGGACCGCTCACCTCGAAAACCGCGAACACCGTTGCGACGACGATGATCGCGATGAGGATGACGGCGATGCCGAGCACCCGTCCGATCCGGGCGACCTCCCTCTGCAGCGGCGTCGACTCTTCCTCGGTCGTCTCGAGCATCTCGGCGATCGCGCCCATCTGGGTCGCCATGCCGGTTGCGGTGACGATCGCGCGGCCGGTGCCCTGCACGACGGCCGTCCCCTTGAAGACCATGTCGAGCCGGTCGCCGAGCGCCGCCGGGCCGGGCAGGGTCGCCTCGTCCTTCAGCACGGCTTCGCTCTCGCCGGTGAGCGAAGCCTCCTGGACATGCAGGGCGGCGGCCTCGACCAGCCGTGAATCGGCTCCGACGGCATCGCCTTCGCCGAGCACGAGAAGGTCGCCGCGCACCAGCTCGGCACTCGGGATCCGCTCCAGCTCGCCGTCGCGCAATACGGCCGAGGTGACCGCCGTCATGCGTGACAGGGCCGCCACGGCGTTGCGTGCGCGGGCTTCCTGCGTGTAGCCGAGCAGGCCGTTGAGGAGCACGATGGCGCCGATCACGATCGCGTCGACGGGCCAGCCGGCCCGGCCCTCGATCAGCCAGGCAGCCAGGGAGATCACGATCGCCACCAGGAGGAGGTAGATCAACGGGTCCTGGAATTGGTCAAGGATGCGCCGCCAGCGAGGAACCGGCGGCGCCGCGCGCAACTCGTTCGGGCCATCCCGGGCGAGGCGGCGGGTGGCCTCGGCCTGGCTCAGGCCACTCTCGGGATCGGTCTCCAGCGCCCGGGCGACGTCGTCGGCGTGGAGGATGGACGGATCGTCGAGCGGTGGCTCCATCCGGCTTATATACCGCGTATCGACCCTTGGCGCATCGGCTCGACGCGGCGGCCCCGGCTGGCCTCCCGCCCCCCGATTCGACAAGCAGCGCAGGATCGGATACAGATCCCATGGCCATGACACTGGAGGCAGCGAGGCAATGACATCCGATATCGTCGAGCGGCGCGCGCGATTGCTGGGGCCCAACGTGCCCACCTTCTACGACGACCCGGTCCATGTCGTCCGGGGCGAGGGCGTCTGGCTCTGGGACGCCCAGGGACGACGTTATCTCGATGCCTACAACAACGTCGCCCATGTCGGGCACTGTCATCCCAGGGTGGTGGAAGCGATCTGCCGCCAATCGGCCGTGCTCAATACCCACACCCGCTATCTTCACGAGGGCATCCTCGACTATGCGCAGCGGCTGACGGCGACGCTCGATCATGGCCTTTCGCAGGTCATCATGGTCTGCACCGGGTCGGAGGCCAACGACATCGCGCTGCGGATGGCGCAGGCGGTGAGCGGCAAGACCGGCATCATCGCCACCGACAACACCTACCACGGCAACACCACGGCGGTGGCCGCGCTCTCCACCCGGCGCCCGCCGATCGGTGGCTGGCCCTCCCATGTCCGCCGGGTGCCGGCGCCCGATTCGCTCGAACCGCTCGGCGGCAGCCCGGCGGCCCAGGGGGCGGCCTTTGCGGCGAACGTCGCGCAGGCCGTGGCGGAACTCGAGGAGGCCGGCCATGGTTTTGCCGGCCTGATGCTGTGCCCGCTCTTCGCGAACGAGGGCATGCCGGACGTCGGGCCGGGATTCCTCGACGCGACCGCCGAGGTGGTGCGCAAGGCGGGTGGCCTGCTCATCGCCGACGAGGTCCAGCCGGGCTTCGGCCGGGTCGGCAGCCATTTCTGGGGCCACCAGCGGCTCGGTTTCGCTCCGGATGTGGTGACGATGGGCAAGCCGATGGGCAATGGCCATCCGGTTGCCGCCGTCGTGGCGCGGACCGACGTGATGGCTGCCTTCCGCGAGGCCTTCGGCTACTTCAACACCTTCGGCGGCAATCCGGTCTCGTGCGCCGCGGCGTCGGCGGTGCTCGATGTGATCGAGGCCGAAGGGCTGGTCGAGAATGCCAGGCAGACCGGCGCGTACATGCTCTCCCTGCTCGATTCGCTCGATCATCCCCTCATTGCCGATGTGCGCGGTGCGGGGTTGTTCTTCGCGATGGAGCTGACGCACAACGGCGAGCCGGCCTCGGAATCCTGCGCGGCGGTCGTGGAACGGATGCGCCAGAGAGGCGTCCTGATGGGCCGGATCGGCCGTCACCAGCACATCCTGAAGATCCGGCCCCCGATGCCCTTCGCGCGGCCCGAGGCCGACATGCTTGCCGAGACCCTCGCGGGCGTGCTTGCGGAGACGCGTGTGTGAGAATGGATGACGCTCAGGCGCAAGGGTTGGCGGAACGCGCCCTCGAGCACTGGGGCGGGACGCAGCGGGCGCCGCGCCTGGTGAAGCAGCGCGAGAACATCGTTTTCGATGCCGTGCTTCGAGGCGGCACTCGGGTCGCCCTGCGGCTGCACCGGCCAGGCTACCAGAGCCGGGCCGCGATCGACTCGGAGCTGTGGTGGACAAGCGCCCTGGCCGAACGCGGACTGCCGGTGGCGGTGCCGGTGCCCTCGCTTTCCGGCGCGCTGGTGGAGGCGATGGACGATCGGGCGGTGTCCTGCGTCGGCTGGCTGGAAGGCGGGCCGATCGGCTCGGGCGAAGCGCCGCTTGCCGGAAGCGCCGATGCCCGGGCGGCGCTGATGCGGGCGCTCGGGCGGCTCATCGCGTCGGTGCAGGAGACGACCGACGCGCTGTCATTGCCCGCGGATTTCGAGCGGCCGGCCTGGGATATCGAGGGCCTGCTCGGTGAGGCACCGCGATGGGGCCGGTTCTGGGAGAACCCGGCGTTCAGCGCGGCCGAGCGAGGCATTGTCGAGCAGGCGCGGACGCTGGCGCGCGAACGGCTGGAAGCGTACCGCGCGGACGGGGCCGATTTCGGCCTGATCCATGCGGACTACGTCAGGGAGAACGTGATCGCCGGCCCGCATGGGCTCGCACTGATCGACTTCGACGACAGCGGCTTCGGCTTCCGGCTCTACGATCTCGGCACGGCCCTGACGCAGAGCCTGGAGGAGCCGGACCTGCCCGTGCTCGCCCGATCGCTGGTCGCGGGGTATCGGGAACTGCGAGCCCTGTCCGACGAAGCCGAGGGCAGGCTGGCGCTCTTCCTGATGCTGCGTACGTTCGCATCGGCCGGCTGGGTGGTGGGCCGCGCCGCGCCCGAGGATCCACGCCAGCAGATCTTTACCAGGCGCGTCGTGCGAATGGCCCGACACGTGCTCGCGGGCACCACGCCCTGGGACTGATTTCGCGGCAATCGGCGAGAATCCCTGTACTTCCCATCCCCGGCAGGAAAAAGGGCACTCGATGACACATCTTCGACAGATCGGTGGTGACGACGCGCAGTACACCGATCCCGCGGTTCGCCAGTTGCGCGAAGACCTTGCCCTCGCGCTTCGCGCGGCCGCCCACCACCGGCTGGAAGAGGGCGTCTGCAACCATTTCAGCGTGATGCTGCCCGGTGGGCAGGACCGCTACCTGATCAATCCGCGCGGCATGCACTGGAGCGAGGTCGGCCCGGACGACATCGTGCTCATCGATGTGCGGGGCAATGTGCTGGCGGGCCGCCATCGGGTGGAGCCCACGGCGCTGTTCATCCATGGCGCGGTGCATCGCCTGACGCAGCGGGCCGTCGTGCTGCACACCCACATGCCTTATGCCACCGCGCTCACCCTGACGGATGCGGTCGGGCCCGATCCCGCGCTGAGCCAGAACGCGATGCGCTTCATGGGTCGCATCGCACTCGATTCCGAGTACAACGGCCTGGCGCTAGACGATGCCGAAGGCGAACGCATCGCGCGCACCATGACGGGCGACAATGCGGGCAGGGATGTCGTGTTCCTGGCCAATCACGGCGTGATCGTGACCGGCCACACCGTCGCCCACGCCTACGACGATCTCTACTACCTGGAACGAGCCTGCATGCACCAGGTTCTCGCCCACGCGACGGGCCGGCCGCTGCGGCCGGTGGATCCGCAACTGGCAGCCCGGGTGGCGGCGCAGGTCCAGGGGGAACGCGAGCAGTCGGACCTGTTCTTCGAGTCGCTGCGGCGACTGCTGCCGGCGCCGGATTGACGCGCTTCCATGAGCGCGAGAATGGCGGGGTTGGCCGAGCCCGCGGTTTCCCAGGTCGAGCAGTTCAGACAATGACCCGGTCCCAGCCGCCGTAGTGCTCGCTGCTGCGTGTACCCCGGGGCAGGCTCAGTCCGACCAGCGCGAGACCGACGACGATATCCACTGTGGTACCGAGGCCCGTGCCGCCGTCGAGCAGGAACGGCGACGCCGCGATCCAGATACCGAGTGGCACGTTGAGGAAGCGCACCGCTCGCGTGACCTCGGCCATGGCCGTTACTGCGACAAGGATCACCAGGCAGCCGGCGACGTGATCGCTGAAATACAGTGGGGGCGCGTTGTCTGCGATCAGCGGGGTAGTCAGCAGCAGCGCGCCCAGCGTCGTGCTGAGCACGAGCGTCCATGGATAGTTCACCCCTCCGGAGACGAATTCCCTGATCACGCTTGTCGCCGGCTGCGGAAGGTCGGGCTCTGGCGTCTGGTTTTCCGAGAGTGCCGGGCCGCCCATCCAGAAGGTGCGCCAGAAAGGCTCGCCGGCAAGTTTCGCGCGCCGCAGGTACTGGGCCGTCGCCAGCACCTCGTCGACCGAGTAGGGAATCAGCACCACGGTCACGGCGGCCTGGATGATGCACAGCGTGCACAGTGCGCCGATCAGGGGTGGCTGAATGATGATGAACGAGACGCTGACGACGCCGAGCGGGATGATCAGCAGGCCGAATACGAATACCATCCACGGCATCGTGCGCCAGCGACGGCGGTCGCCTATCGCGCCGGCGAGGATATCCAGCCCGTAGGCAAAGGCGCCCAGCCCGGCATCGGCGATCGGAAAACCCTTCGAAACCCACGACGTAACGACAGCCTCGCTGCCGTTGGACACCCCCGCACCGCCCGGGCCGAAGAACGGGTCCCACAAGCCGTCGATGTGTCCCATCTGGTAGGCCGCGAGATAGCGGGAGACGAACAGGCCGATGAAGGCGAGGGCCACGATCGGGATGCGCTGCGTGAAGGCCGAAGGCGAATAGCTCCAGCCGAGCGGACGGTCGTCGCCGGACGCCAGCGCGCGCCGGGCGATCCCCGGGGTCGGCGGAATCAGCACGGCAAAGGCCACGATCAGCATGCCGACCAGCGTGCCGATTCCGTAGGCGGCCGCGCTGCTCGTCCAGAAGAGCAGCGGTGCGAGCATGATCCAGAGACCGACCGCCGCGGTGAGCCATTGCAGCCAGTTCCGTCGGCGATACATGCCCAGCAGTGCCAGCGCGCTCACCAGCAGCCCGGAGACGATCACGCTGATGCCGAGCCACATATTGCGCATGCCGGCGTCGGCGGTTTCATGCCCCAGTGCCGGCGGCAGTGCGGTTTCGACAGGATCGAACAACCCCAGGATCATCGGCGACACGGCGAGCCAGAGACCCAGCATCGCATTGCTCATCGGCGCCCATAGCGTGTGGTGCCGATGCCGCTCCAGATCGGCGTCGACCTCGGCGAGGCTGCGCTCGAGCGGGCCTGCAAGCCGCTGTTTCGCCTGTTCCAGTTCCGGGTGAGAGGCCGCCACTGCCGACGGATCGAGCTTGTTAAGCTCGTACCAGTCGGTCGGATCGGCATGGAGCCGCCGGATCATCTCGGGGAGCGTTGCCCTGAGGCTGTGACGCGGCTCCCAGCCGAGCACCCGGCGGGCGCGCGAAGTGTCGATCTCGTAATGATCGTCCGAGTTCTCGATCATCCAGGGCTTGATGTCGGTATCCTCGTCCAGCACTTCCGTCTGGACCCAGGAACCGGCCTGGGTCAAGGTCTTGGGCATGGCGAAGGTCCGCCAGTCCTCGTCGTGGATGAGCCGGCCGATCCGCTTCTGCATTTCCTGGTAGGAAGGCGTTTCCTCCTCGCCGATCAGCAGGAGCGTTTCCTCGGGAAGCCGGTGGCGCCGATCGACAGCTTGCACCATTGCGCGGACGAGATCGTCCCTGTGCAGGTAGGGCTGGCCGGCGGAGATGTCGCCGGCGAACAGGTAGGCGGTCGGCCGCCGCTCGAAGATGCGCGCGATCTGCTGGGCGATGAACGCAGCTCGACAATCCTCGTCGTAGACGCCGGCGAGCCGCAGAATCACGGTGGCGATCGGGCCTCGTTCCCTCGCAATCAATGCCTCGGTTTCCACCTTCGAGCGCGGATACGCCCAGGCCGGCGCGATCGGCCCGTCCTCGTCGATCGGGGAGCCCGGATGCGGGCTCGGCGCCTGCACGAGCAAGGTGCTCGAGAACACGAACTGCCGCGTATCGAATCGCTTCAGGGCGGACAGCAGGCGTCTCGTGCCCTGTACGGTGACGGCGTCGTACCTGGGGTCGTCCTCGCCGGTGGTGTCGTAGTAGGCGGCGAGATGAATCACCGAGGCAATGCGCCCGCCGCACGAGCTGGCAGCCTCTTCGATCGCGCCGTCGACACTCTCGTCGGAACTCAGGTCGAGCTCGATGGTGTCCATGCCGGCCGGGGGGCGCTCCGGCGCGCCGCGGTCGAGGCCGATCACCCGGTAGCGGTCGATCAGGCCCTTGGCGATTGCCTGTCCGAGAAAGCCGCTCGAACCGGTGATCAGCACCGTTGGGCGATCGCCTCCCGGGTGGTTCCCGGTCATGGTGTTGCCTCCGGCCGGCTCAGGCGCAGTGCGCCACGCAGGGCCAGCGCCTCCATGCCGTCGCGCCAGCCGGCGAAGCCCATGCGGCGCATGGCGGGTTCCTCGTCCGGCGGTGCCCGCCCGCCGAAGGCGGCCGTCAGCAACCTGGCCTTTCCCCGAAGGCTCGGTGACAGTTCATTCAGCATCTCCAGGGCCGGCAGCAGTCTCTGCTCGATCTCGTCGAAGTCGGTGCCGAACGGAAAGGGTGGAAGCAGTGCTCGATGCGGGTCAAGCCATTCGGCGAGCCGCGCGGGGGAGTTCCGCGTCGCCGCCTCCGGAAGCCGGAAATCCTTCGGCAGCTTGCCCGCCGTTTTCGCGCGATGGACGAGTTCCGGCTGGAAGCGGCTGTCGGCGATACCGATCAGGGCGGCAATGACCTCGGCGTCGGTCTTGCCGCGCACGTCGGCGATGCCGTACTCGGTCACGACGATGTCGCGCATGTGACGCGGAACGCTGACCGAGGGCAGCGACCACGAGATATTGCTGCAGGGCTGGCCATCGGCGGTCCGGATGGCGGGAACGGTCATGATCGCCCGTCCGTCATCGAGCGCCAGTGCCTGCTCGATGAAATTGAACTGCCCGCCGATGCCGCTGATGACCTTGCCGTCGGCTGCGGCATCCGACATGAGATCACCCAGCACTGACACCTGCATCACCGAGTTGACGAAGCGCGCCCGTCGGCGAGCCGCGCGTCGTCCCGCTTCGTCGCCGTAGAGCTGATTGGTGAAGCTCACCGGGGCCATGCCGATCCGGGCGCGGCGCCCGGGGTCCATCGTGCGCAGGCGACGATAGAAATCGCGCGTCTCGACGAAGAAGCCGGCATGGATCGCGCAGCCGTCCACATCGCGATCGATCACCCCCGCTTCGAACAACTCCAGCAACCCGCCCACCATCATCTCGGTCACGGCGTAGAGGCCTGTCTCGAATGGTCCGCTCGTGAACCGCCCGCCTGCGCCCGGATCGAGGTCGAAGGGACAATCGGCCTGCAACGCCTCGTCCTGCCCGCGGTGACGCAGCAGCAGGGCGTTGGCCACCGCATCGCCGACCGAGCCAATGCCGATCTGCAAGGTGCCGCCGTCCGCGACCAGGCGCCCGACGTGCAGGCCGATCGCATGGCTGGCATCGTCCACGGGACGTTTCGGAACGGAGAACAGTTCATAGCCGGCGGGTGGATCGAGCGCCATCGAGAATTCGTTCGGATCCAGTGCGGTATCGCGCCCGGCGAAGAAGGGCAGTTCCGGATGGATCTCCGCCACGGCCATGAAATCCAGCGCACCCTCCCGGCGCATGCGGAACAGGTCGGCCGAGATGTCCGTATTGCCCGACAGGCTGAGTTGCCCCTGCTGTTCGGCCACCAGTTGCCCCAGTACGTTCGGGCGCAGTTGCCGAGTCAGCAGGTCGAGGGCATGCGTGTAGTTGACCGAGATGAAGTCCTGCTGCGCTTGCGCGACCCCGGTCCAGCGACCAGCCAGGAAGAAGAATTCGTTCACCTTGATGTTGTCGGGCAGCTTGCCACGACGCAGCAGATCGGCGTAGAGCAGGGGAGGATAGGCGCCGAACAGCCGTTCCATCGCCGGTTCCAGGAAGCGCCGCTCGACCCGGCTGCTGGGCCGGGGTCGCTCGAGCGTCAATGCGGTGAAGATCGACAGCTCGAGCTGCGGATCTTCGCAGGCGAGTTGTACCAGCGCGTTCGCGATCGAGACCGGCTTGCCCAGGCCGAGCGGCATCGCAAGGCGGATGGTGCCGCCGGTCTGCGCGACGATCTCCCGCGCGATGACATCGGCGTCCGGATGTCGCTTCATTCGTTCCAGCCCGGATCGGGACGGAATCTTTCGCCATGGCGATCCGCCAGTTCCGACAGCCGGCGGCGAATGTCGGCGAAGCCGCGCGTCCTTGCGTAGTGCAGGGGCCCGCCACGAAACGGCGCGAAGCCGGTGGCGAAGATCATTGCGCCGTCGACCTGATCGGCGTCGCGCGCGACACCGTTGCGCAGGCATTCCATGCAGGCATCCAGCATCGGCAGGATCAGGCGATCCTGGAGTTCCGCCGGGGCGGATACCCGCGTCTCGGGATGCGGCGCGCCGCCTGACCAGTCGTAGAAGCCGCGCCCGGCCTTTCTTCCGGTCTCGCCCGCCTCGATCTTCTCGCGCAGGCGCGGGCTGAGCTCGGGCAGGGGTTTCGCCAGTACGGATTTCAGGCTTTCGGCCACATTGAGGCAGATGTCCAGCCCGACCTGGTCGGCCAGCGTCACCGGTCCCATCGGCATGCCGAAATCGAGTGCGGCTCGGTCGATGTGCTGCTTGGGGATGCCCTCGTCCATCAGCACCATTGCCTCCATCAGGTACGGCGTCAGGGCGCGGTTGACGAGAAAACCCGGATAGTCGCGGACAAGGGCGGGCAGCCGGTCGATCGCGCCGCAGAAGGCGGCGAGACGTTCCGCGACCCAGGGCGCCGTGAGGCTGTGGCTCACAACCTCCACCAGCAGCATCTTCGAGACCGGATTGAAGAAATGCAGCCCGGCGAATCGCTCGGGCTCGGGAATCGATCGCGCCAGTTCCGCCAGGGAAAGACTGGAGGTGTTCGTCACGAGGATCGCACCCTTCTTCATGCAGCCCGCCGCCTCGCGATGGACTCCGGCCTTCAGGTCCGCATCCTCGGGAACGGCTTCGATCACCAGATCGGCGCGCGCATAGCCATAGCCCTTCGGGTCCGGCATCAGCCGGTCCAGCGCGTCGCGCATCTCGATCCCGTCGAGATGTCTGTCGCGACAGATTCCCTCGACCTGCTTCATCGCCTTGCCCAGCGCCTCGGGACTAAGGTCGCCCAGCGTCACACGCTTGCCCCTGATCGCAGCCCATCCGGCGATCTCGGCACCCATCGCACCAGCGCCGATGACATGGACATGGTCGATCCCGTCGTCACCGCGACCATCCTGCCTCAGGCCCTGGCGCAGGAAGAAGACGCGGCGCAGGTTGCGCGAGGTCTCGCTGTCCAGCAGCCTGGCGAAGCTGGCGATCTCGGCCTTGCGCATCGCGTCGGAGTCGCCACCATGCTCCTCCCACAGGTCGATCAGCGCATGGGGGGCCGGAAAATGCGCGGACGGCGCCTTCCGTTCCGCCTCGACTCGCATGCGGCCGGCGGCCAGGCTGCGTGCCTTGTGCAGGGTAAAGGCGTGAGCCTTGAGCTCGCGATCCAGCGCGGCCGATGCATGGATCTCGCCCTCGATCACCGCATCGACCGCTGCGCGCACATGCCGCTCTTCGGTCACCAGATCGACGATGCCCAGCTTTGCCGCTTTCGCCGTGTGAACGGTCTTGCCGGTCAGCATCAGGCGCATCGCTTCGAGGGGGTCGATCAGCCCGGCGAGCCGGAAAGTGCCGCCAAGGCCGGGATGCAGGCCGAGGTGGATCTCGGGGAAGCCGAAAGAGGCGCCGGCGATCGCGATCCGATGCCTGCAGGCAAGCGCGATCTCGAAGCCGGCGCCGAGCGCGGCGCCGTGGATGACGGCGATGGTCGGGCAGGGCAGGGCCTGTAGATGGTCCAGCACGGCATGGCCTTGTTCCAGCCAGTCGGCGGCGCCGTCGCCGCTGACCCGGTCGAAGCTGCCGATATCTGCACCCGCGGCGAAACCGCCGGGCTTGGCCGAGCGGATCACGAGGGCGCGAGGTGGTGCCTGCGCGAGCCCGCGCAGCGCCTCGTCGAGGCTCCGGAGAACCTCGTCCGATAGGGTGTTGATGGAGCTGTCCGCGCAATCCAGCGCCAGCCAGGCGATGCCATCGGCGTCGGCACATCGCCAGGGATGCGCGACGACATCTCCGGCGGGCCCGAGCTCGAGCTTCTTCCTGTCCAGGAATTCCGCCAGCCTGTCCGTCATCGGGCCGCCCCCAGCATCATGGCGCCGCCCTGGCCGCCGCCGATGCACTCGGTGGCGATGCCGCGGCGAGCGCCGAGACGGCGCATGGCATTGGCCAGGTGCAGCACGATCCGATTGCCGCTGGCGCCGACCGGATGGCCGAGCGCGATCGCTCCGCCATCGACGTTCAGCCGATCCCGGTCGATCCGCCCGAAAGGCTGGTCGAGACCGAGGATCTCGCTGCAGAAGTCGGTGTCCTGCCAGGCGGCAAGGCAGGCCAGGACCTGCGCCGCGAAGGCTTCGTTGATCTCCCACAGGTCGATGTCCCCACGGGAAAGCCCATGTCGTTGCAGCAGCGGCGTTGCGCTGAGAACCGGGCCCAGCCCCATGACCGCGGGATCCAGCGCGGCCCACTCGCTGTCGACGATGCGCGCCAGCGGTTCAAGGCCATGGCGCTCGAGCGCCCTGTCCGAAGCGAGGATGGTCCAGCATGCTCCGTCGGTGATCTGGCTCGCGTTGCCGGCCGTGACCTTGCCGTGGGGCGGCTCGAAGGCGGGCTTCGGCTTTGCAAGTCCGGCCATGTCGCTGTCGGGACGCACGCCGTCGTCGCGCAGATGCGCATTTCCGTCACGGTCGAAGGCCGGCATCACCTCGTCTTCGAGCCAGCCCTCTTCCTGCGCCCTGGCCAGTCGGCGATGGCTGTCCATTGCATAGGCATCGGCCACGCGGCGGTCGATGCCGAAGCGATGGGCAAGGATCTCGGCGGTCTGGCCCATGTTCAGCGCAGTGATCGGATCGGTGAGGCCACGTTCCAGACCGACGAGCGGTTTGATGAATTCGGGCCTGAAGCCGGTCATTGCCCTGGCGCGCGCCACCGGGCCCCTCGCGTTGGCCAGGTCGCCGAACCATTCGACCGCGCCCTGGCGCAGGACGAGGGGCGCATGGCTGAGCGCCTCGGTTCCGCCCGCCAGGATGATGTCGTGGCTGCCCTCGCGGATATAACGCAAGGCGGTGTCGATCGACTGCATTCCCGATCCGCAGTTGATCTGGACGCTGAAGGCCACGGTCCGGTCGGACAGGCCCAGCCGCAAGGCGGCCACCCGCGCGGGGTTCATCTCGTCGGCGATGACATTGACACAGCCCAGGATGACCAGTTCGATCAGCCTGGCATCGAACGCCTGCCGTGCCAGCAGCGGCCGGCCGCATTGCACCGCCAGGTCGACCGGCGTGAACGGGCCGGGCTTGCCGCGCGCCTTCAGGAACGGTGTGCGGGCGCCATCCACCAGGTAGACAGCTCGGCTCATGGAGCGACCTCTTCGCGGCTTGCGTCCTCCTCGCGTCTCGTGGCCGCTTCCTGTCTGGCGTCCGGATAGAGCCGCTCCAGCTCTCTGGGCGTGAAATCATCAACGGCGATGACCTGTGCGACCAGATTCTCCATCTCCGCCAGCCGGGCTCTTTCGGCCTGGGAGATCACTCCGGCCGCCAGCGCACTGCCGGGGTCGTGTCCGGTTTCGCGCAGCTTCGCCATGACCGGCTCGAGCCCGGCCACGGCGGCGAAGGTCCGGCTCAGCAGCGCAACACCGCCATGGGCGCAGCCGTCGTCCAGCCGGCCGATGATCCGGTCGCGGGTGGGCGAGGGCGTGAAGATCAGGCCGGCGCAGCGTTCGACCAGCGCGTCCTCGGGAAGGCGCAGCGATCCACCGGGCAGCACGAGCAAGCGGCCGATGGCGCCCGCCCACCGGGCGGGAAAGTTCCGTAATACCTGGTCCAGCGCCACGCGGATGTTGGCGAAGCCGCGCGCCGCGGCATATTCCAGCAGCGGCAGGTCCTCTTTCGGCTGTCCGTCGTCGCGCCAGCGCTTGAGCGTGGCCGACAGCAGATACATCTCGGACAGGACATCGCCCATGCGCACCGAGATCATCTCCTTGCGCTTGAGCGCTCCGCCCATGGTGATGAAGGCAAGTTCCGAGACCAGCCCCATAGCCGCCGACCAGCGCGACAGGCCACGATAGATCGCTGTCGCCGCACCTGCGTCACCGGGAGCCGGTGCAAGGCGCGCGCCGGTCCAGGCACGCCACCATGCCCGGCCGGTGGTGCGCAGGACATGGCCGACATGCGCCCAGAAGGCGCGGTCGAAGGCATCCAGGCTTTCCTCTTCGTCATCGATCTGCAAGGCCTGCATCTCGTCCAGCAGATGCGGATGCGAGCGGATCGAGCCCTGCCCGAAGATGATCAGCGAGCGGGTGACGATGTTGGCGCCCTCGACCGTGATGCCGATGGGGACGGCGCGATATTGCGGCAGGAGATAGTTCGACGGCCCGTCGATGACCGCCTTGCCGGAATGCACGTCCATCGCGTCGTTCACCGCATCGCGCATGCGCATCGTGGCATGCGCCTTCATGATCGCGGAAATGACCGACAGAGCGCGCCCCTCGTCCAGTCCCGCGCAGGTCAGGCGGCGGGCAGATTCCATCACGTAGGCGTCGACTGCAAGCCGCGCCATCGGCTGCTGGACACCGCCGAACTTCCCGATCGGCAGCCCGAACTGCTCGCGGATGCGTGCATAGGCACCGGTCGTGTGGGCGGACACCGAGATCGCCGCACAGCTCATCGAAGGCAGCGATATGCCGCGCCCGGCGGCAAGTGCGCTCATCAGCATCATCCAGCCGCGCCCGGCATGTTCCGGCCCGCCGATGATGTGGTCGAGCGGGATGAACACATCGCGGCCGGTCGTGGGGCCGTTCATGAACATCGTGGACGAGGGGATGTGCCGCCGTCCCGTTTCCACGCCCGGAAGATCGGTCGGGACCAGCGCGCAGGTGATGCCGATGTCCTCGACCTCGCCCACCAGGCGATCGGGGTCGCGCAGCTTGAAGGCAAGACCGAGCACCGTGCAGACCGGCGCAAGAGTGATGTAGCGCTTGGCCCAATTCAGGCGGATGCCCAGGACCTGCTGCCCCCGCCAGGTTCCGAGTTCGACGATGCCCTCGTCGCGCATGGCCGAGGCATCCGATCCGGCCTCCGCGCTGGTCAGGCCGAAAGCCGGTAGTTCGCGGCCATCGGCAAGCCGGGGCAGCCAGTGATCCTTCTGCGCCTCGGTGCCGAACTGGTGCAGCAGTTCGCCCGGACCCAGGGAATTCGGAACCATTACCGTGACCGCGGCCGCCACCGAACGCGTGGAGATGAAGCGAACCACCTCGGAATGCGCGAAGGCCGAGAAGCCCAGTCCGCCGTACTTCCGGTCGATGATCATCCCGAAGAAGCGATGCTGACGCATCTTTTGCCAGATCTCGGGAGACAGGTCGGGATCGCGCTGGTTCAGCCGCCAGTCGTCGAGCAGGGCGCAGAGCTCGCGGCAGGGGCCCTCGATGAACGCCTGCTCATCGTCGCTCAGTTTCGGCGCGGCTGTCGAATGCAGCTTGCGCCAGTCGGGATTGCCCGAAAACAACTCGGCATCCCACCATACCTCGCCCGCGCCCAGCGCTTCGGCCTCCGTCTCGGACAGTTTCGGCAGCGCGCGTCTTGCCCATCTGCGGATCGGGCGACTGATCCGGTCTCTGCGAAAATCGGCCATCGACACCTCTTCGGGGACCTCACCGCACTGTGCAAGGTGCGGGCCCGACATGCGTGCCAGGCTTTTCCCAGCCAGGTCGATGTCGCCCTGGACTTCCTGGTCGATTTTCCGAAGATGGCGCTGAAATGATTCCCGGCGCCGTAGGCGCCGGGAAGATGCTGGTCCGTTGCGAAACCGGATCAGGCCGGTAGTGGCACCAGCGGGTTGCCGTACATGGGATCGTCCTTCTTCGAGGCAAGCGCCTTCTGCAGGTCGATGCCCAGCGCCTTGGCTACTCCGGCGCCGTAGGCCGGGTCCGCCGCATGGCAGTTGCGGATGTGGCGAAACTTGACGAACTCCGGGGCATCGCCCATGGCCCGGCCGGTGTTGCCGAACAGGGCCTCCTGCTGCTCCGGGCTCATCAGCTGGAACAGCTTGCGCGGCTGCTCGAAGTAGTTGTCGTCGTCCTGGTGGAAGGACCAGAACTTCGCGTCACCGGTGATCTGCAGGGGCGGTTCCTCGAACTGGGGCTGGCCTTGCCACTGGCCGAAGCTGTTGGGCTCGTAGTGCGGCAGGCTGCCGTAGTTGCCATCCACGCGGCCGATCCCGTCGCGATGGTTGCTGTGCACCGGGCAGCGCGCCTGGTTGACCGGGATCTGCTGGTAATTGGTGCCCAGGCGATAACGCTGCGCGTCGGCGTAGTTGAACAGGCGCGACTGCAGCATGCGGTCGGGGCTGGCGCCGATGCCGGGAACCAGGTTGCTGGGCGCGAAGGCGGCCTGCTCGACGTCGGCGAAGAAGTTCTCCGGGTTCTTGTTCAGTTCGAACTCGCCCACCTCGATCAGCGGGTAGTCGCCCTTGTACCAGACCTTGGTCAGGTCGAACGGGTGCAGCGCGTACTTCTCGGCATCGGCTTCGGGCATGACCTGGACGTACATGGTCCACTTGGGGAACTCGCCGCGCTCGAGCGCCTCGTAGAGATCACGCTGGTGGCTTTCGCGATCCTGGCCGACGAGTTCGGCGGCTTCGGCGTCGGTCAGGTTCTTGATCCCTTGCTGGGTGCGGAAGTGCATCTTGACCCAGAAGCGCTCGCCCTTGGCATTCCAGAAGCTGTAGGTGTGCGAGCTGAAGCCATGCATGTGGCGGTAGCTGGCGGGGATGCCCCGGTCGCTCATCACCACCGTGACCTGATGCAGCGCTTCGGGAACCAGCGTCCACCAGTCCCAGTTGTTGGTGGCCGAGCGGGTGTTGGTACGCGGATCGCGCTTGACGGCCTTGTTCAGGTCGGGGAACTGGCGCGGGTCGCGGATGAAGAAGACCGGCGTGTTGTTGCCGACCATGTCCCAGTTGCCTTCCTCGGTGTAGAACTTCAGCGCAAAGCCGCGGATGTCGCGCTCGGCGTCCGCTGCGCCGCGTTCGCCGGCCACCGTGGTGAAGCGGGCGAACATCTCGGTCTTCTTCCCGACCTTGGCGAAGATGGCGGCGCGGGTGTACCGGGTGATGTCCTTGGTGACAGTGAAAGTGCCGAAGGCGCCCGAGCCCTTGGCGTGCATGCGCCGCTCGGGGATGTTCTCGCGCACGAAGTTGGCGAGTTTCTCGTTCAGCCACACGTCCTGTGCCAGCAGCGGGCCTCGCGGGCCTGCGGTGAGGCTGTCGCGGTTCGTAACGACGGGTGCTCCGAAATCGGTCGTCAGGTGGGTTACGGGGCACTTCTTCGCATCGTCTTTCATGGCGGCTCCAGCTGGTGCAAGTTCGTCAATGGGACCCGTCGGCAGCGGGCATCCCAATATAAGGAATAACGCTCGAATAAGGAAATTTGATAGTTGCTATCGATGCCATAGCCGGGATCGGCCGCCGGGCTTTGCGTCACACATGCTTAACCTCGCCGCACTAGGCTCGCCGTACCGTCGTCACTTCAGGCGTCGGCCCACCGCGCGGTTCGTCGCTCCGGCGCCGCACCGCTGCGCATGACGGAAAACGGCAAGGGCCGGCCATCACGACCGGCGAGGCGAGGAATCCATGGATATTCGAAAGATCGCTGGCATCACCATGCTGCTGGCCATGCTTGGCGCGTGCAGCAGCAGCGATGACGACAGTGCGGTGCTGCCACCAGCGGGCGAACCCCTCGAGTTGACGATCCTGCACATCAACGACCATCACTCGCACCTGGACGAGGAGTCGACCTCGCTCACACTGGCAACGGCTGCCGGCCAGCGCGAGGAGATCGATCTGCCGCTGGGTGGTTTCGCCCGCGTCACGAGTGCCTTCGCCGAGCTGTCGCAGGACGTGCCCAATGTGCTCAAGATCCATGCCGGCGATGCGATCACCGGGGATCTCTACTACAACCTGACCGATGGCAAGGCCGATGCCGACCTGATGAACACGGTCTGCTTCGACACCATGACGCTCGGCAATCATGAGTTCGACGATGGTGATGCGGGCCTGAAGGGCTTCATCGACTTCCTGCATTCGGGGGACTGCCGCACGGAAGTGTTGTCGGCCAACGTGCGTTTCGGCGCCTCGTCGCCACTGCATGAGGCCAACGCACCGGGCCTGGTGAAGCCCTCGGTGGTGATCGAGCGTGGCGGCCAGCGCATCGGTCTGGTCGGCCTGACCGTCGCGTCGAAGACGAAGAACGCGTCGCGGCCCGACGCGGATACGCAGTTCGAGGACGAAACGCAGGCCGCCCAGGAGGAAATCGATCGGCTGCGTGGCGAGGGCATCGACAAGATCATCGTGCAATCGCACCTGGGCTATTCGCTGGAGCGCGAACTGGTCGGGCGCCTGAGCGGTGTGGACGTGCTGGTCGGCGGTGATTCGCACACGCTGCTCGGGCCCGCGCAGCTTGCCGACTACGGCCTGACGTCGGGCGGCGATTATCCGACCCGGCTCGCCGATCGGGACGGCAAGCTCGTCTGCGTGGTCCAGGCCTGGCAGTACTCGTACGTGGTGGGCGAACTCAGGGTGAGCTTCGATGCCAACGGAGACGTCACCGAGTGCGACGGCACACCGCATGTGCTGATCGGCGACGATTTCCGCAAGAACGATCTCGAACTGACGCCGGCCGACCGCGACGCGGTGTTGTCGGACATCGCCGCCGCCGGCGCGCTGCGCCTGACCACACCCGACCCGGCCGCGGAGGCGATCCTCGCGCCGTATCGCCAGGAAAAGCTGGACTTCGGATCGACCGTGGTTGCCCAGGCCGACAGCAATCTGTGCCTGCGCCGGGTGCCCGGCACGGTACTGGATCCGACTCGTTCGACGATCGCAGAGTGCAATATCGATCCGCACGTCATCAACCATGGCGGGGACATCCAGCAGATCGTCGCCGAGGCCTTCCTGCAACAGGGCAAGCGCTTCTTCGACGCGGACCTGTCGATCCAGAATGGCGGCGGGGTGCGGGTGGACGTCGCGCCGGGTGATATCGACGTCTCCCGGATCTATACGGTCCTGCCGTTTCGGAACACGCTGGTGCAGCTGAACATGACCGGCGCCGAGATCAAGGCCGCGCTCGAGGATGCGCTCGACGGTGTGGTGGGGCGGGGCAACACCGGCAGCTATCCGTACTCCGGGGGCTTGCGCTGGAGCGCCGACCTGAGCCAACCCAAGGGTTCGCGCCTGTCCGACCTGGTGCTGCGCGGTGCCGACGGCAGCCATGTACCGCTGGATCCGCTGGCCACCTACAAGGTCGTGACGATCGATTTCCTGGCGGATGGCTCGGATTTCTACACCACCCTGGGAACGATCACGGGCGATCGACGGATCGACGTCGGCCTCGACTACGCGGAGGCCTTCCTGCTCTATGTCGATTCCCTGCCGGGTATCGTGAAGATACTGAGCAAGCTGCCGACGGACCACTACAGCACGCAGCAGTTCGTGGATGTAGCAGCGAACTGAACCGCGACAGCGAGACTGGCTCGGGCGCGTGCCCTTCAGGCGACCTCGAGCCAGTCGCGCCGGACGTCCGGGCGGGCGCGAAACTCGTCGGGGGTGCCGGTGAACATGATCTGGCCCTGGCCCATGACGAACAGCATGCTCGAGCACTTCAGCGCAATGGTCAGCTTCTGTTCGACCAGGACCACGGCCACGCCCTGCTGCCGGATGTCGAGCAGTACTTCGGTCACGACATCGACGATCTTGGGTGCGAGTCCCTCGGTCGGTTCGTCCACGAGAAGAACGCGCGGATTGCCGAGCAGCGAGCGACAGATGGTCAGCATCTGCTTTTCACCGCCCGAGAGATTGCCGGCCTTGGTATCGCGGCGCTCGACGAGACGCGGGAAGTAGGTGTACATCTCCGGGATTTCCCAGTGCGTTGCCCCTTCGCGCGCCGGCTGGACACCCATCTCGAGGTTCTCCTGCACGGTCAGGTTGGGAAAGACCAGGCGGTCCTCGGGAACGAACCCGATGCCAGCCCGCGCGACCTCGTAGGGGCGCGAGCCGGCGATATCGCGGCCAGCGAGCGCGATCCGGCCTTGCGTCGGTGGCACGATGCCCATGATCGCCTTGAGCGTGGTCGAACGGCCCGAACCGTTGCGGCCGAGCAGGCTGACGATACTGGCCTCGGGCACGGCAAAGTCGACCCCGTGCAGCACATGGCTCTTGCCATAGTGCGCGTGCAGGCCGGAGACCTCGAGCAGTGTCATGACGAGGCGGCCTCCTCGCCGAGATAGGCCTCCTGGACGGCCGCGTTGTTCCGGATCTCGTCCGGCGTCCCGGTGGCCAGGAGATCGCCATAGACCAGCACCGAGATGCGGTCGCACAGGCCGAACACCACGCTCATGTCGTGCTCCACGACCAGCAGCGTCTTGTCGACGGTGACCTCACGAATCAGGTCGATGACATAGGCGGTCTCGTCCTTGGACATGCCGGCCGTGGGTTCGTCGAGCAGGATCACCTCCGGCCCCGTTGCCAGGGTCATGCCGATCTCGAGGGCGCGCTGCTCGGAATAGGTCAGCTCTCCGGCCGGCACATCGCGTCGTCCGGTCAGGCGGATGCGCTCGAGCAGTGCGTCGGTCTCGCTGTTGATTCGGGTCAATGAGGAGACGGGGCGCAGCAGCGAGAACCGGATGCCATGGCGCGCCATGGTGCCGATGCGCAGGTTCTCGAACACGGTCATGCGATGATAGATATTGGTGATCTGGAACGAACGCGACAAACCCATCCGATTGATGCGATGGGCCGAGCGGCCGGCGATCTCCCGCCCGTCGAGCAAGATGCTGCCGGCGTTGGGCGCGAACAAGCCGGAGACCAGGTTGAACAGGGTCGATTTTCCCGCGCCGTTGGGGCCGATGACGGCATGGCGCTCGCCCCGCCTCACGCTCAGGTCGACACCGCGGATGATCCGCGCCGCCCCGAAGGATTTCTCGAGCCCACGCAGCTCCAGCACAGTCTCGCTGCTCATGGCGCCGGCCTCCCCTGGGCCGCGGCGCTCTCGCGTGCCTCGCTCCACAACTCCGCCACCTGGTGGCGGACCCGCAGGAGCAGGAACAGCCCGACGATCCCCAGAACCAGTGGCAGCAACCATGTCAGCACGGAGAAGGGCTCCCAGACATACCCGAAGCGCTCGAACGGCGGGAAGCCCATGTCGACCTGGCGCCGCGCCGCGAAATAGCGTGGCGAGAACAATGCCTCGAGGAACTCGATGATCATCACCGAGGCCGCCGTGATCAGGAGGGCGGCGGTGGCCGCGATCGCATAGGGTCGGCCGATTCGCCGCCATGGGATATGCGTGCGCAAGCGCAGATGCTCCGTCAGTACGCCACCGATGCCGTGGGGCACGAACAGCACGACGAGGATGAAGATGACGCCCTGGTAGAGCATCCATGAGCGCGTGATGTCGCCGATGACATGGGCGAAGATCGTGAAGATCACCGCGCCGATGGCGGGGCCGAAGAACACGGTCGAGCCACCAACGAAGGTGTGCAGGAGGACCTGTGCGGAAATATGGACTTCGAACAGCTGGTAGTTGGCCTGCTCGTTGGAGAAGGCGAGCAGGCCGCCGGCCAGCCCCGCGAACGTCGCCGAGAGCGTGAAGACGACCACCTTGGTCGCGTGGACGTTGTAGCCCATGAAGCGCAGTCGCTCCTCGTTGTCGCGCAAGGCCAGTGTCAGGCGGCCCATCGGTGTGCGCGTGTAGGCGTAGAGCAGGCCGAACGCGATCACGACCCAGGCAAGGGTCAGGTAGTAGACCTCGATCACCTGGCCGAAATTGATTCCCCCCCAGGGCATGCGCATCGACGAGATACCCGCCTCGCCGCCGAACAGGCCCTCCCAGTGGGGGGCGAGCGCGTGCAGCATCTCGGCCAGCGCCAGTGTCACCAGGGCGAAATAGACGCCCGAGCGAATGGTCGCGAAGTAGCCGGTGAACAGGCCGACCACCATGCCGGCAACGGCGCCCGCCAGCGGTAGCAGTGGCGTCGGGAAATCGAGCCCGCCGCGCTCGATGGCGACCAGCAGGTGCATGACCGCGAAGGCGCCGACGCCATAGAAGGCGGCATGGCCGAAGGAGAGCATGCCCCCCTGGCCGATCAGCAGATTGAAGGCCGTCGCGAAGAGGGCAGCGATCAGCACATTGACCATGACATTCTGCAGGCCCACGTCGAGCAAGGGCGGCAGGCCGATGAGCACGACCATGACCAGCGTCAGGGGGAGGAAGCGCCAGACGAGGGTCACGGCCTCAGTTCCTCTCGCCCATCAGGCCCGCCGGGCGCACCAGGAGGACGATCAACATGAGCAGATAGGGCACCGTGCCGGAGATCGAGGACAAGGTCAGGGTGAACAGGCCGCCGACCGCACGCGCCCACTCGCCCAGGCCCACATACGAGAGCAGGCCCGCCAGGGACCAGTCCAGCCCGACGGCGAAGGAACTGAACACGCCGATCATCAGCGAAGCGACGAGACTGCCCGCGAGAGAGCCGAGCCCTCCGACCACCACGACCACGAAGACGATGATGCCCAGCTCCAGCGCCATGTTCGGATTCGTGGGGAAAAAGGCTCCCGCCACCGCGCCGGCGAGGCCGGCGAGGCCGGCGCCGACGCCGAACACGCCCATGAAGACCAGCGGTACGTTATGACTCAGCGCCTCCGCCATGACGGGCAGCCGCTCCGCGGCGCGTACCACCAGTCCGACGCGCGTTCGCGAAAGCAGCAGGTAGAGCGCCACGAACATGGCGATCGCGACCAGGCCGATGAAGACGCGGTAGAAGGGATAGTCGGCGTCGAAAATGGTGAAGGCGGCGAAGCGTAGATGGTCCGGCATCGCGTAGTTGACCGGAAAGTCGCCGTAGAACAGCTTCACCAGTTCTTCGAAGATGAAGGCCAGCCCGAAAGTCAGCAGCAGCTCGTGGGCGTGGCCGTGGGAGTGGACCCGGCGCAGGAGATAACGCTCGACGAGCACGCCGATCATGGCGACGAGAACAGGCGCGACGAGCAGTCCCACCCAGAAGTCGATGTGGCGCGTCACCGTGTAGGCGATGTATGCGCCCAGCATGTAGAAGGAGGCGTGCGCGAAGTTGAGCACGCCCATCATGCCGAAGATGAGTGTCAGGCCTGCCGAAACCATGAACAGGAGCAGGCCGTACACCACTCCGTTGAGGGTCGAGACGAGGATGAACTCCAGCACTATCGAACCCGTCCTGGCTGCGTCAGGTTTCCGGCGACCTTGCCAAAGGGAAAGGACAAGAGGAAGGCGGAAGCGCGCGCAAGCACGCCTCCTTCGGGTACGACGATCAGTCCGGGCGCTTCATCTTGCAGGAGTCCTGCACCGGATACATCGCGTCATCGGCCGGCACCACCTTGACCACGACGAAGCCCCACTTCGTGTCATCGGCGGGGTAGGCCGCGCCTTCCTCGACACGCGAAACCACCACCGGCGTGACGATCTGGTGATCCTCGGTGCGGATCGACAAGGTGCCGTTGGAAGTCTCCAGCGTCGACTTCTCGAGTGCCAGCGCGATCTGCGTCACGTCGATGTCACCGCCACCGAAGTCGACATTCTTCAGTGCGTTGCGCAGCATCGAGATGGCGTTGATGGTCTGCGGCTCGATGTAGACGGGGACGTGGCCGGAATAATCCTCATAGGCCTCGATCCATTCCTTTTCCTGCAGTTCGAGGTTCGCGAGGTTGGCGATATAGTGGCCCACCGCGGTCTCGCCGGCGTTGGCAACCGAGCCGGGCAGGTCGAGGAAGGTGGTGCCGAAGCGCACGTCGAGCCCGGCAGCGCCGGCGGCCCGCATCAGGAGCAGCAGGTCGTTGGACCAGTTGCCGGTGATCACGGTGTCGGGTTTGGCGGCACGGATCTTGGCCACGAACGGCGAGAAATCCTGGATACGGTTGACTTCGTGCAGGTCGGTCTCGACCACCTCGTAGCCGCCGGTCTTGGCCGCCGAGAGAATCGCCTCCTGCATGTCTCGACCCCAGGAATAGTTCTGGTTGATCGAGTAGACGCGCTTGCCGAGTTCGCCCGTCTCCGACATGGCCGACACCAGCGCGTTGACGCGCATCGGTGCCGTGGTGGTGAAGCGGAAATGGTAGAAATGGCACTTGTCGCCGGTGAGCTCGAGCGCCTCCGCGCCGAGGTTCATGAACATGACCTCGTTGCCGGGATTGCGCAGATTGTGGCGGCGTACGTCCTCGGTGATCTGGCCGGCGATTGCCGATGAGGCGCCTTGCAGCACGATGTGGACGCCATCGGCGGCTGCCTGGCGGAAGCGGGCGGCGGCGTCGGTCGCACCACCAGCGTTGTCGTATTCGGTCACGACGATGGGGGCACCATTGAAGCCGCCCTCGGCATTGATCTGGTCGATGACATACTGGGCAGCGGTGGCGAACAGGCGACCGGTGGATGTCTGCGATCCCGACAGACTCTCGATGATGCCGATCTTCAGGGGTTCGGCGTGGGTCTCGGATACGGCAAGGCCGAGCCCCAGCGCGGTCGTGACGGCGAGCGTGGCAAACGCTTTCATGGTCCTGGTCTCCTCTCTTGCGTTCGTCCCCGGGGTGATGATGTTCGAGACGTCGTCTTCACCCAGGGCGACAGGCCGATCCTGGCTGCGGGATCGATTGGTGGGCTGTTCGCGCCTGCCGGCGCGTTCCCTTGGCATGAGGGCCGAAATCATCATACTGCCGCGGAATTCGCTCAACAACCGGCGGAAGTCCCCAATCTTCCGGCAGGGTCGCCCTGGCCTGGTTGACGGACCGTCCGCGCTTGTCTAGGTTCCCGGAGGCGACCATACGGTCGGCAGCAGGCGATTCCCGAGACCTGTCCACATGGAGGCATTCCCGATGGCACTCGACGATCTACCCTTTGCGCAAATCACCGAACTGGCGAAGGCCTATCGCAGTCGGGAACTGTCCCCGGTCGAGGTGGCACGCCACATGATCGAGCGAATCGAACGGCTCGATCCGGCCCTGCGCAGCTTCACCACGGTCACGGCCGAGCTTGCCCTGGCGCAGGCCCGCAAGGCGGAGGCCGATTTCGGGCGAGGCGAGGTGCGCAGCCCGATGCAGGGCGTGCCGATCGGCCTCAAGGATCTCTGCCATACGAAAGGCATCCGCACCACATGGGGCACGACCGTCTACGCAGACCATGTCCCGGCCGAGGATGGCACCGTGGTGCGCAAGCTTGCCGATGCGGGCGCGGTCGTGCTCGGCAAGCTGCACATGACCGAAGGCGCGTTCTCGATGCACCACCCCGACCTGCCGGCGCCCCTGAATCCCTGGGGCGCCGGTCATTGGCCCGGCGTTTCATCGAGCGGATCGGGCGTGGCGACCGCGGCGGGGCTGTGCTTCGGCGCGGTCGGCACGGACACGGGCGGTTCGATCCGTTTTCCCAGCGGCGCCAACGGGATCACCGGTATCAAGCCGACATGGGGGAGGGTGAGCCGACAGGGGGCCTTCGCGCTCGCGGCGAGCCTCGATCACATCGGCCCGATGACCCGCTCGGCGGCCGACGCCGGCGCCATGCTCGGCGCAATGGCGGGTACCGATCCGCTCGATCCCACTTCGCTCGAGGCGCCCGTGCCGGACTACCTGGCGCAGCTCGAACAGGGGCTGCGTGGCGTTTCGATCGGCTTCGATCCGAAATATGCCTACGACGTATCCGATGCTGACACACGGAAGGTCGTCGAGGATGCGCGCCGTGTTCTCGCCGAGCTCGGCGCGAGCATCGTCGAAATCGAGATGCCGGCCAGCGTGACGTCGATGTACCGGGACTGGGCGGCGTACTGCGGCGTCGAAACCGCCATCGCTCATGCCGAAACCTACCCGGCGCGGGCGAGCGAATACGGCCCGGCCCTGGCGGGGCTGATCGACCTGGGGCTGGGGCTCGGTGCGATCGACCTGATGCGGATCGAGCATGAGCGACTCGCGTTCAAGGGCGCGCTGCGCAAGATCTTCGAGCGGGTCGACCTGCTGCTCGCACCGGTCCATCCCTTCGGGAATCCGACGAATGCCGAGCTAGAGGAGGTGTTCCAGCGGCCCGGCGGGATCGACGACGCCCTGCGCTTCACCGCTCCGTTCGACATGTCGGGCAGCCCCACGATCACCCTGCCGGGGGGCTGCACCCCGGCGGGACTGCCGATCGGATTCCAGCTGGTCGGGCGTCACCTGGACGAAGCGCTCCTCGTGAGGGCGGGTCATGCCTACCAGGGCGCAACGGACTGGCATCGGCGCCACCCGGCCTTGTGAGGCTTCGTCCCACCCTGCGACAGCACGCCCCGCAGGTCCATTCATTGCAACGATCCGACATGCCCGATTCCACCGCAAGCGGCCCCGACTGGCCGCAAGCCATCTTCCAGGTCCTCAAGCAGGGCCGGACCCGGCAGATCGCCTACGTGCCGGATGCCGGCCACTCCCATCTCATCCGCAGCGCCATCGCCGATCCCGATATCGAGGACATCGTGCTGACGACCGAAGAGGAGGGGGTGGCGCTGGCCTGTGGCGCCTGGCTGGGCGGCCAGCGGGCCGTGCTGCTGATGCAGAGCAGCGGCGTGGGCAACTGCATCAACATGTTCTCGCTGCTGCAGGCGGCGGATTTCCCGTTCTTCACGCTGGTGACCATGCGCGGCGAGTACGCCGAGTTCAACCCCTGGCAGGGTCCGATGGGCAAGGCTACCCGGGGTGCGCTCGAACTGATGGGCATCCAGGTGCTGCGGGTATCGCGCGCCGAGGACGTCGAGGATGTGGTGCGCGCGGGCTTCGATGCCGCCTTCGACGCCGGCGGCAGGGTCGCGGTGCTGCTCGGCCAGAACCTGGTCGGCCGCAAGGAATGGGAGCGCGAGCAATGAACCCGCACACGACCGGCCAGGCCGGGGCCCCGGGACGGGTCGGGCGGCGCGAGTTCGTTTCGAAACTGCTCTCCGGCCTGCCCGATGCGCTCGTGGTGAGCGGCCTCGGCTCACCCACGTACGATGTGTTCGCCGCCGGTGATCGCGACACCAACTACTATCTCTGGGGCGCCATGGGCGGCGCCGCATCGCTTGGGCTCGGCCTGGCGCTGGCGCAGCCGGATCGCTCGGTGCTCGTCGTCACCGGCGATGGCGAACAGTTGATGGGCGTCGGCAGCCTCGCCACGATCGCCGTCAAGGAGCCGCCGAACCTGACGATCCTCGTCCTCGACAATGGCCACTATGGCGAGACCGGCATGCAGCGCAGCCATTGCGGGCTGGGCGCCGATCTCGTCGCGGTGGCGAAGGGCTTCGGCATCGCCGATTCCTTCGCGGTCGACAGCATCGCAGCCCATGAGGAGGTGGCCCGGCGTGTCCGGGCACGTGATGGCCTGGCCTTCGTGCGCGTCCTCGTCGGCACTGCGAGTTCGCCGCGGGCGCTGCCGCCGCGCGACGGGCCCTTCATCAAGAATCGTTTTCGCAGCGCCCTCGGCTTCGCGCCGTTCTGAGCGGCCGACCGATTCTGTCATCGACAATGAGAAGCATTCGCAGTAACATTGCGAACCAGGGCGAGCCTCGCCCCCGATCCGCCCAATCCGATCCGATCACGGGAGCCGCTGGCATGGACGCGCCGAGCATTGCCCAGGATGTCGAACTGCTGGTCGATGAGCATCATGTCCTGATGCGTCACATCGGTCGCGCCCAGGTCCGCTGCAGCTAGCAGTTGCGGACGCAGGCCGACGAGATCGACCGGCTGCGCCGCGAGACGATGCGGCTGCGCGCCCGCCTCATGCTTCGCGACACCGCCATTGCCTGGGCGTGCCAGGACCGTGCCGGCTTCGAAACCCTCCGGGGCGAGCCGGAGGCGGGCGTCGTGGCGCCCGACGATGATGCCGGCGATCTCGAAGCGAGCCTGGCCGCGGCGGACCTGGTCATCTGCCAGACGGGCTGCCTGAGCCATGGCGCCTACTGGCGGGTGCGCGATCTTTGCCGTCGCACCGGCAAGACCTGCGTACTCGTCGAGCGTCCCGACGCCCTGCGCATCGTGCGCATCCGCCGGGGCGCGAGCGCCTAGCATCGGGTCCGACCGCCTCGAAGGCCGCGGATCCGGTCTCCTCGCGGGGCCGATCCGGCGCCGCGCTGGACGCATTCGAGTGGGCGAAGGTCGTCCTGGCCGCGCTCTTGGTATTCTCCGTAGCTGAACTCGAAAAACTGGTGATTCGGCGGACCGGTGTTGCCGGGCGCCTGTCGGTCGCTGCGTCCGCAATCCAACCGTCCTGATTCCCTGACCGATGCAACACGCGGCACAGTCGAATTCCATACTCCTGCTGGTGATCGTGCTTGCCCCGTTCGTGGGCAGCGTGATCGCCGCGCTGCTTCCGGCCGATGCCCGAAACCGGGAGGCATGGCTGGCGGGATTCGTCGCCTTCATCGGCCTGGTGGCTTCACTGGTGCTGTACGGACAGGTCGACGACGGGCAGTCGGTGCGCTTCGCGATTCCGTGGCTGCCGACACAAGGCGTGGAGTTCGCCTTCCGGATGGACGGGCTCGCCTGGGCCTTCACGCTGCTGATTACCTCGATCGGCATACTGGTGGTGCTCTACGCGCGCTACTACATGTCCCCCGAAGATCCGGTGCCGCGGTTCTTCGCGTTCCTGCTCGCCTTCATGGGCTCGATGCTGGGCGTGGTGCTCTCGGGCAACCTGATCCAGCTGGTGGTGTTCTGGGAGCTGACCAGCCTCACGTCCTTCCTGCTGATCGGCTACTGGCACCATCGGATCGACGCCCGCCGGGGCGCCCGGATGGCCTTCACGATCACCGCCGCCGGCGGGCTGTGCCTGCTGGCCGGCGTGCTCATGATCGGCCACATCGTCGGCAGCTACGATCTCGACACGGTGCTCGATTCCGGCGACCGGCTGCGCCAGCACGACTGGTACGTGCCCATGCTGGTGCTGGTCGCGCTCGGCGCGCTCACCAAGAGCGCCCAGTTCCCGTTCCACTTCTGGCTGCCGCACGCCATGGCGGCGCCCACGCCGGTCTCGGCCTACCTGCATTCGGCCACGATGGTCAAGGCCGGGATATTCCTGCTGATGCGGCTGTGGCCGGTGCTCTCCGGCACCCCGGAATGGACCTGGATCATCGCCGGGGCAGGGGTCTGCACGCTGCTGATCGGCGCCTTCCTCGCCATCTTCCAGCACGATCTCAAGGGCCTGCTCGCCTACTCGACGATCAGTCACCTGGGCCTGATCACGCTGCTGCTGGGCATGGGTTCGCCGCAGGCGATGGTCGCCGCGATCTTCCATACCTTCAATCACGCGACCTTCAAGGCATCGCTTTTCATGGCGGCCGGCATCATCGACCATGAGACCGGCACGCGGGACATGCGGCACCTGCGCGGCCTGTACAAGGCGCTGCCCTATACCGCGACCCTGGCGATCGTTGCCAGCGGTGCGATGGCGGGGGTCCCGCTGCTGAACGGCTTCCTGTCCAAGGAGATGTTCTTCGCCGAGGCGCTCATCGTGGGCGGAGCCGCGAGCGCCTGGTGGCTGCCGATCTCGGCGGTGGCGATGGGGATCTTCAGCGTCGCCTATTCGCTGCGCTTCATCAGCGTGTTCTTCGGCAAGCTGCCCGAGGACCTGCCGCGCGTGCCGCACGAGCCGCCACGCTGGATGCGCTTCCCGGTCGACATCCTCGTGCTGACCTGCCTGCTGGTCGGCATCGCGCCGGCCTCGAGCATCGGGCACTTCCTGCACGAGGCCGTCACGGCAGTGCTGGGCGAGCGTACCCCCTACTACAACCTGGCGCTCTGGCATGGTTTCGAGCTGCCGCTGGTGATGAGCCTGCTCGCCCTGATCGGCGGCGTCGCCTTCTACATCATCCTGCGCCGCTTCTTCAACCTCGCCGATCGGGTCGACGCGCCGGTCCTGGGCCGCTTGTCGGGCGCCAGCGCCTTCGAGATCACCATGCTCTATCTCTCGAGCATCTCGTCGCGCCTGCTGAAGGTGTTCGGCACCGTGCGCCTGCAGTCGCAACTGCTGGTGATGCTGCTCCTGATGGTGATCGGTCCCCTCCTGCTGGTGCGTCCGGTCCTGGGGGAACTCGGGCGCGGCGCGACCACGATCGATCCCCTGTTCGCCCTGCTGTGGGTCATCGGCGGCGCCTGCGCGGTGGCGGCGGCATGGCAGGCCAAGTATCACAGGCTGGCGGCCCTGATCCTGGTCGGTGGCGCCGGCGTCGTCACCAGCATGACCTTCCTCTGGCTTTCGGCTCCCGATCTCGCCCTGACCCAGCTGATGGTCGAGACGGTGACCACGATCCTGCTCCTGCTCGGACTGCGCTGGCTGCCGCCGCGCATCTCGCCCTTCGAGCTCGATATCCGGACACCCCCCCATGTCTGGCTACGTCGTTCACGCGACATGCTGATCGCCATCGCCGGCGGGCTGGGCATCGCGATGCTCAGCTACGCCGTGCTGATGCGCCCGCAGCGCGATGCCATCGGCGAGTTCTTCCTGCTCAATACCCGCGAGGGCGGCGGCGGTGCGAACACCGTGAACGTCCTGCTGGTCGATTTCCGCGGCTTCGACACCCTGGGCGAGATCACGGTGCTCGCAATCGTCGCCCTGACCGTCTATGCGCTGCTGCGGCGGTTCCGGCCCGCGCCCGAAAGCCTTGCGTTGCCGGCCCAGCAGGGCAGCCCTGTCGATCCGGCCAGCAGGGAGATTCCGGCCGAGCAGGTTGCCCCGGGCGGCTATCTGTACATTCCTTCGGTCTACCTGCGACTGCTGCTGCCGTTCATGGCCATCACCGTGGTGTACTTCTTCCTGCGCGGCCACAATCTTCCGGGCGGCGGTTTCGTCGCCGGCCTGATCTTCGCGACCGCCATCATCGTGCAGTACATGCTGGCCGGCACCTCCTGGGTGGAGTCCCACCTGCGGCTCTGGCCCCATCGCTGGCTGGGCACCGGCCTGCTGGTCGCCGCCGGCACCGGGGTCGCGGCCTGGTTCTTCGGCTATCCCTTCCTCACCAGCCATTCCATGCACATGCATGTTCCCCTGCTCGGCGAGATTCATCTTCCCAGCGCAACGGGCTTCGATCTCGGCGTCTTCGTGGTGGTAGTCGGCGCCACGATGCTGATCCTGGTCGCCCTGGCCCACCAGTCGGTGCGCAGCCACCGCGCGCCGGTCATCCCGGTGCCGGGCACCGAAGCGCTGCCGGCGCAAACTCCCCTGCCGGCGGAGGCGTCCTGATGGAGGCCATCGTCTCGATCGGAATCGGCGTGCTGTTCGGCTCGGGCATCTGGCTCGTGCTGCGGCCACGGACCTTCCAGGTGATCATCGGCCTGCTGCTGATGTCCTACGGGGTGAACCTGTCCATCTTCATGATGGGCAGGCTCTGGATCGACATGCCGCCCGTCGTGGCCGAAGGTGTCGTCGACACGGCGCTTCATGCCGATCCCCTGCCGCAGGCGCTGGTGCTCACGGCCATCGTCATCGGCTTCGCGACGACCGCGCTCTACCTGGTCGTCATGATCGGTTCTCGCGGGCTCACCGACACCGACCATGTCGATGGCGAGGAGCCCGGCTCATGACGACCTGGGTCCACCACCTGATCCTGCTGCCGGTGCTGCTGCCGCTGGTCTGCGGCGCCGCGCTGATCCCGCTGCACATGACCCGGCATCGCCTGAAGTTCGCGATGAGCATGGGAACCCTGTTCGTCCAGACGGCGGTCGCGCTGGTACTGCTCGGGCTCGTCGATGGCGAATACTGGGCCGGGGGCATCGGGGTCTACCTCGCGGCGAATTGGGCGGCGCCCTTCGGTATCGCGCTGGTGGCCGACCGGCTCGCGGTCATGATGCTGCTGCTGGGCTCGATCATCGGCATCGCGGCGCTGCTGTTCTCGCTGGGGCGCTGGAGCCGGACCGGGGTGCACTTCCATGCCCTGTTCCAGTTCCTCCTGATGGGAATCAACGGCGCCTGCCTGACCCACGACCTGTTCAACTTGTTCGTGTTCTTCGAGGTGATGCTCGCGGCCTCGTACGGTCTCGTGCTCCACGGCTACAACATCGCCCGGATCCGCGCCGGCATGCAGTACATCGCGATCAACCTGGTCGCCTCGCTGCTGTTCCTGATCGGCCTGGCGATGATCTACGGCACCGCCGGCACGCTCAACATGGCCGACCTCGCCGGCAGGGTGCCGGGGCTCGGCCCCGACGAGTCCGAGTTGCTCAAGGTGGGGGTCGTGGTGCTGGCGATCGCCTTCCTGACCAAGAGCGCGATGTGGCCCTTCGGCTTCTGGCTGCCCACCACCTATTCGGTGGCGTCGCCGCCGGTGGCGGCGATGCTGGTGCTGATGACCAAGGTCGGCATCTACGTCGTCCTGCGCATCTGGCTGCTCGTCTTCTCGAAGGAGGCCGGGACGGCCGCCGGCTTCGGCTACGAGGTGCTGTTCTGGGGCGGAATCGTCACGATGTGCTTCGGGGCGATCGGCATGCTCGCAAGCGAGGCGCCCGGGCGCATGGGCGGCTACGGAGCGATCGTCTCCTCCGGCATCCTCCTGGCCGTGCTCGGCTACGGGCAGTCCTCGCTGGTGGCGGCGGGGCTCTTCTATCTGTTCAGCTCGACCCTGGCGATCGCCGCCTTCATGCTCCTGATCGAGCTGGTGGAACGGGTCCGTACGCCCGGAGGCGCGCTGCTGGCGGTGACGACCGAGGCCTTCGGCATCGAGGATGCGCCCGGTGAGCCGGTGGGCATCGGCATTCCCGGATCGCTGGCCTTCCTCGGCCTGGGCCTGGCCGGTTGCGCCCTGGTCATCGCGGGCCTGCCGCCCCTGTCGGGATTCGTCGGCAAGTTCGCGCTCTTCCATGCACTGCTCCAACCGGGTCCGGCCGAAGCCGAGATCGGCGCGATGTCCTGGACGCTGGGCGCGCTGCTGCTCGTCTCGGGGCTGGCCGCAACCATCTCGCTCATGCGCTTCGGGGTGCGCACCCTCTGGGCCCAGGGGACGATCACGCCACCGCGCCTGCTGGTGAGCGAGGCGGCGCCGATCACCTTCCTGCTCCTGGCCTGCGTGGCCCTCACGATCGCGGCGGGGCCGGTGTTCGCGTATCTCGGGCGCACCTCGGATACGCTCCACCAGCCCACGGGATACGTCGACCGGGTGCTGGGCACGCCGACGGTTCCCGGGCCGCTGGTCCCCGCCCAGGAAGGGGCAGGGCGATGAAGCGCTGGTTGCCCTATCCGGTGGTGTCGATGGTCCTGCTCGGGATCTGGCTGCTGCTTGCCCAGAGCCTCGCGCTCGCCGAAGTGCTTCTGGGCATCGTGCTGGGGGTCCTGATCCCGCTGGGCGTGCGCAACCTGCAGCCGCTGGACTATCCGGTGATCCGCAAGCCGGTGGTGCTCGTGCGCCTGCTGACGATGGCGCTGATCGAGATCGTGCGCTCCTGCCTCAACGTGACCTGGATCATCATGCTGGGACGGCGGCGCGGGGTGAACGCCCAGTTCCTGCGGATTCCGCTCGATCTGCGCAACCCCTTCGGCCTGGCGGCGCTATCCTGCCTGATCAACACCACGCCGGGCACGGTCTGGGCCGAGATCCTGCCCGGCACCAACGAGCTCGCCCTGCATGTCTTCGACCTGCATGACGAGCAATGGTGGATCGACACGATCAAGAACGCCTATGAGAAGCCCTTGATCGAGATTTTCGAAGAGGAAGACCAATGAGCGCAGCATTGCTCGGCTTCGCGATCATGTTCGCCTTCTCCTGCGTGGTCATCGCGATGGTGTTCTGCACCGTGCGCCTGCTGATCGGCCCCTCCGCGCAGGACCGTGTCCTGGCGCTCGACACGCTCTGGATGTGCGCCATGCTGCTTGCCCTGATGATGGGCATCCGGCATGGCAGCCAGATCTACTTCGAGGCGGCCATGCTGATCGCCCTGGTCAGCTTCGCCTCGACGGTGGCGCTCGCGAAATTCCTGATGCGCGGGGAGATCATCGAATGAACGGCCTCGAATCGGTACCGGTCTGGGCCGCGCTGCCCACCGCCTTCCTGCTGATCCTCGGCGGTGTCATCGTGGTGGTCGGCGCGCTCGGCCTGATGCGCCTGCCGAACTTCTACCAGCGCATCCACGGGCCGGCGATCACGGTCACGCTCGGCGCGGGCTGCCTGCTGATCGCCTCGATGATCCATTTCACCGTCCTCAAGTCCCGGCCGGTGATCCACGAACTCATCATCACCCTGTTCGTCCTGATGACCGCGCCGGTAGTGGCCATGCTCATCATGAGGGCTGCCGTCTACCGGGATCTGCGCGCCGGCAAGGGCGATTCGGGTGTCACCGAAGGCGGTGTCTACCGGCTACCCGATCGGGAGGAGTGAAGCCATGAGCGATACCCGGGTCGAACGTGACAGCATGGGCGAGGTGCGGGTTCCGGCCGACGCCCTCTACGGCGCCCAGACCCAGCGCGCCATCGACAATTTCCGGATCAGCGGCCAGGCCATGCCGGTCGGCTTCATCCGGGCCGTGTTGCGCATCAAGCGGGCGGCGGCGCTCGCGAACATGGAACTGGGCCTGCTCGACAAGCCGGTCGGCACCGCGATCGCCTCGGCCTGCGCCGATCTCCTCGGCGATGCGCAGCTGATGCGTCATTTCCCGATCGACGTGTTCCAGACCGGCTCCGGAACCAGCACCAACATGAATGCGAACGAGGTCGTCGCGACGCTCGCCGCGGCCCGCCTGGGCCAGCCGGTGAGCCCGAACGACCACGTCAACCAGGGCCAGAGCAGCAACGACGTCATCCCGACCGCGATTCATGTCAGCGCGGCCCTGCAACTCGAGCAGGAGCTGCTGCCGGCGCTGGCGCATCTCGCCTCGACCATCGAGACCAAGGCGGCCTCCCTCGAGGGGGTCTGCAAGACCGGACGCACGCACCTGATGGACGCCATGCCGGTAGGCATGGACCAGGCGCTCGGTGGATGGGCGCAACAGGTCCGTGATGCCGGCGAGCGGCTGCGCGCCAGCCTGCCGGCGCTGCTGCGTCTTGCCCAGGGCGGCACCGCGGTGGGGACGGGGGTCAACGCCGATCCGGGATTCGCGGCCCGCTTCTGCGAGGCGCTGGCCGCCGATACGGGTCTCGCCTTCGAGCCGGCGCCCGATTTCTTCGCCAGCCTGTCCTCGCAGGATGCGGCGGTGGCGCTCTCCGGACAGCTGCGCGCCGCGGCGGTGGCGATGATGAAGATCGCCAACGACCTGCGCTGGATGAATTCCGGCCCGCTCGCCGGCCTCGGCGAGATCGCGCTGCCGGCGCTGCAACCGGGCTCGTCGATCATGCCCGGCAAGGTGAATCCGGTGATTCCCGAGGCGGCGGCGATGGTCGCCGCCCAGGTGATGGGCAATGATGCCGCGATCGCGGTGGCCGGGCAGTCGGGGAATTTCGAGCTCAACGTCATGCTGCCGCTGGTGGCGGCAAACCTGGGTTCGAGCATGGGCTTGCTGGCCAACGCGGCCCGGGCGCTCGCCGACCAGGCGATTGCCGGCTTCACCGTCAACGAGGACCGCCTGCGCGAGGCGCTGCATCGCAATCCGGTGCTGGTCACTGCGCTCAACCCCCTGATCGGTTACCTGAAGGCGGCCGAGCTCGCCAAGCGCGCCTACCGGGAAGGGCGTCCGATCCTCGACGTGGCGGTGGAGGACACCGACATTCCCCGCGAAGAGCTCGAGCGCCTGCTCGATCCGCGTCGGCTCACCCATCCCGGCGGGTGAGCGTGGACCGGGACCGCCGCTTCATGCGGATCGCGATCGACCAGGCCCACAACGCCTGGGCGCTCGGCGAGGTTCCGGTCGGTGCGGTGGTGGTGCGTGACGGCAAGGTCCTGGCAACCGGCTTCAACCAGCCGGTCGGGACCAGCGATCCGACCGCGCACGCCGAGATACGGGCGCTGCGCGCCGCCGCCGAACTGGTCGGCAACTATCGGCTCGCCGACTGTGATCTCTACGTCACGCTCGAGCCTTGCGCGATGTGCGCCGGGGCGATCCAGCATGCCCGGATCCGCCGGGTGGTCTTCGGCGCGGCCGATCCCAAGACCGGCGCCGCGGGCAGCGTGGTCGACCTGTTCGCCGAACCACGCCTGAACCACCATGCCGAGGTCATCGGCGGAATCGAGGCCGAAGCCTGCGGCAATCTGCTGCGCGAGTTCTTCGCCCAGAGGCGGCGCGAGCTGGCCGAGCAGCGTGCCCGGGACGAGCGGATGGCGAAGCTGGCGGAGGATCCGCGCCTGCGCGGCATCGAGGTGCGATTCGAGGACGAACCCGGCCCGGATCAATAAGGAGCCACGAAAATGGGGTCAGACTCCATTAATCGATGATTAATGGAGTCTGACCCCATTTTCTGAATTTTCGGCGACTACTCGATCCGGGCGGCTTCGCGCAGCTTCGTCTGCAGGTCCTGGACGCGCTTGCGCTCGAGTTGCTGGCGGATCTGTGGCGAGACTTCGGCAAGCGGGGGCGCCTCGGCATCGCGCACATCGTCGAGGCGGATCACATGGAAGCCGAACTGCGTCTTGACCGGCTCCTCGGTGACCTGGCCCTTTTCGAGGGCGACCATGGCCTCGCCGAATTCCGGCACGAAGGTATCTGCCGTGTTCCAGTCGAGATCCCCGCCGGTCTCGGCCGAGCCCGGATCCTTCGAGCCCTTGGCGAGTTCCTCGAACGCCTCGCCGGCCTCGAGCTTCGCGATGATTTCCTTGGCTTCGTCCTCGGATTCGACCAGGATATGGCGGGCCCGGTACTCCTTGTCGGTTTCCTCTTTGGTGAGGCGATCGTATTCGGCGCGGATCTCGGCGTCGGAGACCGCATTGCCGGCGACTTCGTCACGCACCAGCGCCCGCATCAGGATGTTGCGGCGCGCATCCTCGATCTGCGCCTTGACCTCCGAGCCGTTGGCGATGCCGCGCCGCTCGGCTTCCTGGACGAAGAGCTCCTGGGCGATCAGTTCGTCGCGCACCATGGCGCGCAGATCGGGGGTGTCGGGCCGGCCCTGCTGGGAGAGCGCCTGGATGAACTGGTCGACCCGTTCCGAGGGGATCGGCTTGCCGTTGACCACGGCAGCGTTCTGGGCGTGGGCCGATGTGGCGATCATGATGGCGCCGGCGATGGTCAGCGCCGGACGGATGAGCGGGTTCATATTCAATGTCCTAGGGTGGAGGAGTCAGGCGTCGCCCTCGGGGCGAGCCGCGACGGCGTCGCCGGGCACGCGCGCATCGATGGCCAGCGCATGGATCCGGTGTGGCATCCAGTCGAGCAGGGCATCATACACAAGCCGATGGCGAGCCACGGTGCGAATCCCCGCGAAGCGGGCGGAGGCGATCCGGACGGTGAAATGCCCGGCGCCGCCGGCTGCGCCGGCATGGCCGATGTGGTGGTGGCTGTCGTCGATGACCTCGATCGGGTCATCGGGGAAGACCCGGCGCAGGCGCTCGAGGATCTCGTCGGTGGAGGGCTTCACGGGCTGCTCTCCTCGGTGGCTTCTTCCGCGTGGCGGCCGATCCAGAGGGCCTGCGCCACGATGAAGAGAACCGTCAGCGCCAGGGTGCCGAACAGCTTGAACTGCACCCAGATGTCGGTGCTGAACCCGTAGGCGACCACGAGGTTCAGGGCGGCCATCGCCAGGAAGAACGCCACCCAGACCCAGTTCAGGCTGGCCCAGACCGGATCGGGCAGGCGTACCTGCTTTTCCATCATGCTGCGGATCAGGTTGCGACCCATGGCGTAGCGGGCCACCAGCAGGCCGATCGCGAACAGGGCATAGACCATGGTGGGCTTCCACTTGATGAAGGTTTCATCGCGGAAGAACAGGGTCATGCCGCCGAACAGCGCGATGATCAGCATGGTGATCCATTGCATCGGTTCGACCTTGCGGCCGCGCAGGAGCGTCCAGGCGATCTGGATCGTGCTGGCGGCGATCGCCACGGCCGTGGCGACATAGATGTCCCAGACCTGGTAGGCAATGAAGAACAGGATGATGGGGAGGAAATCGGCCAGCAATTTCATGGGGAGGCGCGCCCGTTCGGCGGGAACGCGACTGGAGCATGCGGATTCGCTATACTACCGGGCTTTGGTAAGCCTACGGAGCCATCGATGGCCGAGATCAACCGCAACCGCCGCAACACGATCGAGCGGCGCTGCCTGCCGAAGTCCCTGAAGCGCATGTTCAAGGGCTCGAGCCGCACCATCTTCAGGATGCTCGAGAAAGTCAAGCGCTGAGCCTTCTCGCGCCTGCAGGCCGGTCCGCCCGAGGGCCGGCGCCCGGAAGATCCCATCCCGGGCTTCGATTCGCGTCCCGGGGCACCTGATTCCGGGACGAACACGTTTCCGCATTTTCCTCCCCATGAGGCTCGCCCCGGCTCCGGGGCCGGATCGGCTCGCCCGATCCCGCGTGGTATTGCCGAGCTCGGGGGAAACGCTCATATTCGTCTTGACGCACGGCCTCGCGGCGTTACCATCGCCGGGCCCGCGCGCATTCGCTCGTGCCGATACACGACCCGCCCGGGTACCCCGGTACTCCGATTGCCCGGGAAATTCGACCAAGGAGACTATTCGATGCAAGGCCTGATGATGGACATGCCGCTGTTGATCTCGTCGATCCTGCAGCATGCGGCGCGCCATTTCGGTGATGTCGAGATCGTGTCGCGGCGCGTTGAAGGCGATATCCATCGGACCGACTACCGCACCCTCGAGCGCAGGTCGCGGCGGCTTGCCGATGCGCTGCAAAAGCAGGGCGCCCAGGCGGGCGACCGCATCGCGACCCTGGCCTGGAACAACTACCGGCACATGGAGATGTACTACGCCGTCGGGGGCATGGGCGGCGTGATCCACACCATCAACCCGCGCCTGCACCCCGAGCAGATTGCCTGGATCGTCAATCATGCCGGCGATACCTTCCTCGCCTTCGACCTCACCTTCCTGCCCATCATCGAGGCGATCGCAGCGCACTGCCCGAACGTGAAGGGCTGGGTCGCGATGATCGACCGCGACCAGCAGCCAAAGTCGGACAAGATCCCGAACCTGGTCAACTACGAGGAACTGCTCGAATCGGGCGGCGAGGACTACCGCTGGCCCCTGCTCGACGAGCGCTCGGCGGTGGGGCTTTGCTACACCTCCGGCACCACCGGCAATCCCAAGGGCGCGCTCTACAGCCATCGTTCCTCGGTGCTCCATGCCTACGGGGCCGCCTTGCCCGACGCGATGGGCGCCTCGGCCCGCGACACCATCCTGCCGGTGGTGCCGATGTTCCACGTCAACGCCTGGGGCATCCCCTATGTGGCGCCCATGGTGGGCGCGAAGCTGGTGTTCCCGGGGGCGGCGCTCGACGGCAAGTCACTCTACGAACTGATGGAGGCCGAGAGGGTCACCTACTCGGCCGGCGTGCCCACCGTCTGGCTGGGCCTGCTGCAGCATGTCCGTGACAACAATCTGCGCTTCAGCACCTTCTCGCGCACCGTCATCGGGGGTTCGGCCTGCCCGCCGGCCATGATCCGGGCCTTCCAGGACGACTACGGGGTCGAGGTGATCCATGCCTGGGGCATGACCGAAACCTCCCCGCTCGGCACCCTGTGCCGGCTGCAGTCCAGGCACCTCGAGCTTCCGAAGGAACAGCAGGAGAAGCTCCTCGAGAAACAGGGCCACGTGATCTTCGGGATCGACCTCAAGATCGCCGACGACGAGAATCGCGAGATCGCCTGGGACGGCAAGACCTACGGCAACCTGCTCGCTCGCGGACCCTGGGTGGTCAGGGAGTATTTCCGGGGCGAGGGCGGTGATCCGCTGGTCTACGACGAGGACGGGGAGGGCTGGTTCCCGACGGGTGATGTCGCGACCATCGACGCCGACGGCTACATGCACATCACCGACCGCAGCAAGGACGTGATCAAGTCCGGCGGCGAGTGGATCAGCACGATCGACCTCGAGAACCTCGCGATCGCCCATCCCGGCGTGGCCAATGCCGCCGTGATCGGTGTGCCGCATCCCAAGTGGGACGAGCGCCCCCTGCTGGTGGTGGTCCGCAAGCCGGGCGCGGAAGTCGGCCGGGACGACCTTCTCGCGTTCTACGAAGGCAAGATCGCCAAGTGGTGGACCCCGGACGATGTCCAGTTCGTCGAGTCGATCCCGCTCGGCGCCACCGGCAAGATCCTGAAGACGAAGCTGCGCGAGCAGTTCGCCGACTACAAGCTGCCCGGGGCCTGAAGGCTTCGCCATGGCCGAGGCCTGAAGGCTTCGCCATGGCCGAGGCCCGAGGGCTTCGCCATGGAAGCGGGCTGGGGGCGGACACTGCGGAATTCACGCAGGCCCCCTTGCCACGGAGCCCGGCTGCAGTAATATCCACGATCGCGGATTCGCGGCGGGATGCATCGCCGCAGCCGAGCCGGCACACACAGAGGAGACACCCCACATGCGCAAGAGCCGCATCGCCCCGCTAGCATTCGCGCTCGCATCTGCTTTCGCAGTCTCGGCCGCATCGGCCGAAACGGTCAAGATCGGCTGGATCGATCCCCTGACCGGGTTCATGGCGCCGGTCGGCCAGAACCAGGTCCGCAGCTGGCAGCACATTGCGGAGATCGCCACCAGGGAGAAATGGGCCGGGGACGACATCAGCTTCGAGATCGTGCCCTTCGACGGCAAGCTGAGCACCCAGGAGAGCCTGACCGCCCTGCGATCGGCGATCGACCAAGGCATCCGCTACATCGTCCAGGGCAACGGCTCGAGCGTCGCGGTGGCTCTCGCGGATGCGGTGGACAAGCACAACGCCCGCAATCCCGGCAAGGAAGTGGTGTACCTGAACTACGCCGCCGTCGACCCGGTGCTGACCAACGAGCGCTGCAGCTTCTGGCATTTCCGCATCGACATCAACGGCGACATGAAGATGGAGGCACTGACCTCGTACATGGCCGAGGATCAGTCGATCAAGAAGGTCTACCTGATCAACCAGGACTACTCCTTCGGCCATGCGGTCGAGAAGGCCGCCGAGGACTATCTCGCGCGCAAGCGCCCCGACATCGAGATCGTTGGCAAGGATTTCCATCCGCTGGCCAAGGTGCGCGATTTCTCGCCCTACATCAGCAAGATGCGGGCGGCCGGGGCCGATACCGTCATCACCGGCAACTGGGGCTCCGACCTCGCCCTGATGATCCGGGCCGCCAAGGATGCCGGCCTCGACGCCAAGTTCTATACCTACTATGCCGGCACCACCGGTGTGCCGACCGCCATGGGGGATTCCGGCGCGGATCGGGTCCACGTCGTCGCCAACTGGATCGCCAACGATCCGAACAGCACCGGCGACGAGATCGTCAAGAGCTTCGCGCAGAAGTACGACGACGACTACTACACCGCCCAGACCCATGCCGGAATCACGATGCTCTCCGAGGCCTTCAAGAAGGCCGGCTCGACCGACCCGGTCAAGGTCGCGTTCGCGATGGAGGGCATGAGGTTCACCTCGCTCAACGGCGAACTCGAGATGCGCGCCTCGGATCACCAGATGCAGCAGCCGGTGTACATCGGTGTCTGGACCAAGGCGGACGGCAGTGAAGTCCAGTTCGAGCAGGAGAAGACCGGCTACGGCTGGAAGACGATTGCGCAGATCGACAGCTATGTCGCCGCGCAGCCGACATCCTGCCAGATGAAGCGTCCCGCCAAGCCCTGACGAACACGGCGTCGGCGGCGGCGTGGCATCCGCTCCGGCCCGAGGGGGCCGGCGGCGGATGCCGGTGGATGCCGCCGCCCCGTTCGGACGGCATGCTGTCTGAACCATCGCAGCACAGCTTCAATCAGCCGGATTCTCCATCGTGGAATTCTTCCTGATCTCATTGCTGAACGGCATCAGCTACGGGCTGCTGCTGTTCATGCTCGCCTCGGGCCTGACGCTGATCTTCAGCATGATGGGCGTCCTGAACTTCGCCCATGCGTCGTTCTACATGGTGGGGGCCTACCTCGCCTACCAGATCATGACCACGATGGACGCGGCATTGCCCGGCGTGGGGTTCTGGATCGCACTGGTGCTGGCGCCGGTGCTCGTCGGCGTGCTCGGTGCCCTGGTCGAACGCTATGGCTTGCGACGGGTCCACCGCTGGGGCCATGTGCCCGAACTGCTGTTCACCTTCGGCCTGACCTACATCATGGTGGAGATGGTCCAGATCATCTGGGGCCGCTCCACGGTGCCCTACGTGGTGCCGGAGGCACTCGACGGCTCCCTGTTCACCCTGTTCTCCACGCGCTTCCCCACCTATCGGGGCTTCATGATGGCGGTGGCGGTCCTGATGCTCTTCGCCATCTGGCTGCTGCTTACCCGGACCCGGTTCGGGATGGTGATCCAGGCGGCCCTGACCCATCCCGATGCGGTCGAAGCACTGGGACACAATGTCCCGCGCGTGTTCATGCTTACCTTCGGCGGCGGCTGCGCGCTCGCCGGACTGGCCGGGGTCATCGGCGGCAACGCCTACGTGACCGAGCCCTCGATGGGAATGCAGCTCGGCACCATCCTGTTCGTGGTGGTGGTCGTGGGGGGCATGGGTTCGCTTGCCGGGGCCTTCTACGCCTCCCTGCTGATCGGCATCCTGCAGACCTTCGCGATCGGACTCGACTGGTCCGGGATCGACCTCCTGGCCATGCTCGGCCTCCAGGTCGATCGCGATACCTTCGGCTATTCGGTCTGGTCGCTGACCTTGCCCCAGGTGGCGCTGATGCTTCCTTACCTGCTGATGGTCCTGATGCTGATCGTGCGCCCGCGGGGCCTGATGGGCACCCGGGAAAACTGAGATGAACAGCGTCGGGCTTTCCGGAAAAACGGGGATGGGCAGCGTCGAATTCCGTCCCATCGACCTGGGCATGTACATGGCCTGGGTCGTCACGATCGTCCTGTTCCTGGTGATGCCGCTGATCTTCACCAGCGGGTTCGCGATCTCGCTGCTCTCGCAGATGGGCATCATGATCGTCTTCGCCCTGTCCTACAACGTGATCTTCGGCCAGGGCGGCATGCTGTCCTTCGGTCACGCGGTGTATTCGGGGCTGGGGGCCTTCTTCGCGATCCATGCGCTCAACTGGGTCGGCGACGGCAGGCTGCCCTTGCCGGTGGTCCTGATCCCCCTGGTCGGCGGTGTCTTCGGCGCCATCTGCGGGGTGGTGTTCGGCTACGTCACGACCAAGAAGGCGGGCGTGCCCTTCGCGATGATCACGCTCGGCATCGGCGAGATGGTCCATGCGGCGGCGCTGATGTTCCCGGATTTCTTCGGCGGGGAAGCGGGCATCACCACCGACCGGATGGTGGGCACGCCCTTCCTCGGCTTCACGCTGGGCCCGGCGATCCAGGTCTATTACCTGATCGTGGTCTGGTGCGTCATCTCGATGATCGCGATGTACGCCTTCTCGCAGACGCCGCTCGGACGGATATCCAACGCGGTGCGCGACAATCCCGAGCGGGCCGAGTTCATCGGCTACAACACCCAGCGAGTGCGCTTCTTCGTGCTCGTGGTGTCGGCCTTCTTCGCCGGGATTTCCGGGGGGCTCGCGGCGATCAACTTCGAGATCATCAATGCCGAACAGGTATCGGCGATCCCCAGCGGCGCGGTGCTGCTGGCAACCTTCATCGGCGGCGCGATGTTCTTCTTCGGGCCGGTCATCGGCTCGGTCCTCTTCGTCCTGTTCGCCGTCGCCCTGTCGGAGTACACCCCGGCATGGCAGTTCTACCTCGGCATCTTCTTCGTGCTGATGGTGATGTATGCACCCGGTGGCGTCGCATCGATCCTGCTGCTCAACCTGCGGGTCGCCAAGGAGGGCCTGTTCAAGGCGTTGCGCATGCCCTACCTCAGGCTCGTGGCCGGCAGCGTGGTGCTGCTGGCGGGCGTCGTGATGCTGGTCGAGATGGCCTACGGGCTGACGCTTTCGCTCAGCATCGGCACCATGGTCAAGCTCTTCGGGATCGAGTTCGATGCGGCGAGGCCCACGCCCTGGATCATCGTCGTGCTCCTGCTCGGGGTCGGCGGCTGGATCTTCGCGCGAGTAAGGCGCGACTTCATGCGCGCCTGGGACAGCGTCAACCAGGAGATCGAGGCGCGTGCGAAGCAGGCCGGCGCGGGAGGCGCACGATGAACGCGCTCGAACTGGTCGGCGTCCACAAGAACTTCGGCAAGACCGAGATCATCCGGGGCGTCGATCTCGCGATCCCGGCGGGCGAGCGCCACGCGATCATCGGCCCCAACGGCGCCGGCAAGTCGACGGTGTTCAACCTGATCTCGGGGCGTTTCCCGCTCACCAGCGGCAGCATCCGCCTGCATGGGCAGGAGCTCAGCGGCCGCCGGCCCTTCGAGATCAACCGGATGGGGCTCTCGCGCAGCTTCCAGATCACCAACATCTTTCCGCGCCTGTCGGTGTTCGAGAACGTGCGCTGCGCCACGCTGTATTCGCTGGGCTATCGCTATTCGTTCTGGCGGCGGCTGTCGCGCCTGAAGGATGCCCGTGATCTCGCCGAGGACATCGTCGAGCGCATCGGCCTGCGCGCACGGCACGACACGCAGGCGGGCCTGCTCACCTACGCCGAGCAGCGGGCGCTCGAGATCGGCGTGACCCTGGCCACCGGCGCCAACGTGATCCTGCTCGACGAGCCGACCGCCGGCATGAGCACCTCCGAGTCCGAGAGGATGGTCGAACTGATCCGTCGGGTCACCGAAGGCAAGACCCTGGTGATGGTCGAGCACGACATGAGCGTCGTCTTCGGCCTGGCCGACCGGATCAGCGTGCTCGTCTACGGCCAGGTGATCGCGACCGACGGCCCGGAGCGGATCCGCGGCAACGCGGCGGTCCAGGAAGCCTATCTCGGCACCACCCTGACGGAGTCCTGAAAAAGACCATGGCCGAGCCGCTGCTCCTCATCCGCGATCTCCATGCCTACTACGGCAAGAGCCATGTGCTGCACGGTGTGGATCTCGATGTTCGCAAGGGCGAGATCGTCAGCCTGCTGGGGCGCAACGGCGTGGGGCGCTCGACCACCATCAAGGCCGCCATGGGCATGGTGACGGCCGAGGGATCGGTCAGGTTCGGGGGGCAGGAAATCCTCGGACACAAGCCCTACGAGATCGCCCACATGGGGCTGGGCTACGTGCCCGAGAGCCGGGACATCTTCCCGGGCCTGACGGTGGAGCAGAACCTCATGCTGGGCATGAAGGGGTCGAAGCCGGGGAGCTGGAAGTTCGACGACATGTATCGGATGTTCCCCCGCCTCGAGGAGCGCCGCCATACCGCCGCCGGGGTGCTTTCGGGCGGCGAGCAGCAGATGCTCACCTTGTGTCGTACCCTTATGGGCGATCCCGAGCTCATCATGATCGACGAGCCCACCGAAGGCTTGGCCCCGAAGATCGTGGAACTGGTCGCCGAGTTCCTGCAGACGCTCAAGGAACGCGGCATCTCGGTGCTGCTGGTCGAACAGAAGCTCGCGATCGCGATGGACATCTCCCAGCGCGTCTACGTGATGGGCCACGGCCGGATCGTGTTCGAAGGCACGCCGGACGAGTTGCGCGCCAATACCTCGATCCGCAAGGAGTGGCTCGAGGTCTGAGGATCCGCGGACGGACAAGCGCGTCCGGCCCTGCCACGGGTCCCGAGGCTCGCCCTGGGCGATATCCACGCTTGCGTCCCCCGCTGTGATCGACATCCCCGGATGGAGTTTCATGTCATGACTACTGCACGCTATTTCCAGCACGGCGATATCGTCGTGATCACCATGGACAGCCCGCCTGTGAACGGCCTGGGGCTCGGCCTGCGTCGCGCGATCGTCGACGGGCTGACCCGGGCCGGCAAGGATCCGACGGTCAGGGCGGTCGTCCTGACCGGGGCTGGCCGCGGCTTCTCGGGCGGCGCCGACATCCGGGAGTTCAATACCCCGGCCGCCTTCGCCGAGCCCCATCTGCACACGCTGATCCGGGTGATCGAGGAATCGCACATCCCGGTGGTGGCGGCGATCCACGGGATCGCCATGGGCGGCGGGCTCGAGCTCGCCCTCGGCTGCCACTACCGGGTGGCCGCTCCCGGGGCGCAGATCGCGCTTCCGGAGGTCAAGCTGGGCCTGTTGCCCGGCGCCGGCGGCACCCAGCGCCTGCCCCGGGTGGTGCCCCTGGAGATGGCGCTCAACATGATCGTGAGCGGCAATCCGGTCGATTCCTCGCGCTTCGCCGATACCCGGCTTTTCGACGAGATGATCGAGGGTGAACTGGTCGAGGGCGCGATCGCCTTCGCCCGCAAGGTGGCCGCCGAGGGCAAGCTGCCCCGGGTGCGCGACCTGTCGGTCGACTATCCCAATGCCCAGGGCTACCTGCAGTTCGCGCGCAATACGGTTGCGACGGTGGCGAGGAACTATCCGGCGCCCATGCGCTGCATCGATGCGGTGGCCGCCGCGGTCGACAAACCCTTCGACGAGGGGTTGGCGGTCGAGCGGGCGGGCTTTCTCGCGCTCGTCCAGACGCCCGAATCCCGGGCGCTGCGCCATGCGTTCTTCGCCGAACGCGCGGCCAGCCGCATCCCCGACGTGCCCGAGGACACGCCGGTGCGGCCGGTAAAGGAAGTCGCGGTGATCGGCGCCGGCACCATGGGCGGCGGGATCGCGATGAATTTCGTCAATGCCGGCATTCCCGTCCGCCTGCTCGAGATCGAGCAGGAGGGGCTCGACCGGGGCATGGCGACGATCCGGCGCAACTACGAGAACACCGCGAAGAAGGGTCGCATCAAGGCCGAGGATGTCGACAAGCGCATGGCGATGATCCAGCCGACCCTGTCCTACGACGACATCAAGGATGTCGACCTGGTGGTGGAGGCGGTGTTCGAGGACATGGACGTCAAGCGCGTCGTCTTCCAGAACCTCGACAAGCTCATGAAGAAGGGGGCGATCCTCGCGACCAACACCTCGACGCTCGACGTGGACAGGATCGCCGAGTTCACCCGACGCCCGGAAGACGTCATCGGCATGCATTTCTTCTCGCCGGCCAACGTCATGAAGCTGCTCGAGATCGTGCGCGGCGAGAAGACCGCCAAGGATGTGCTGGCCACCGTCATGCGACTCTCGAAGACGATCCGCAAGACCGGGGTCGTGTCGGGCGTGTGCGACGGCTTCATCGGCAACCGCATGATCGAGCAATATTCCCGCCAGGCGACCTTCATGCTCGACGAAGGGGCGAGCCCCGCCCAGGTCGACCGGGCGATCGAGAAGTTCGGCTTCGCGATGGGCCCGTTCCGCATGAGCGACCTGGCCGGCAACGATGTCAGCTGGTACATCCGCAAGCGACGCTATGTCGAGAAGCCCGACTACAAGTACTCGGCGATTCCCGACAAGCTATGCGAGCTCGGCCGCTTCGGACAGAAGACCAGCGCCGGCTGGTATCGCTACGAGGCCGGCAGCCGCAAGGCGATCCCCGATCCGGTGGTCGACGAGCTCATCGCCAGGCATCGCGAGGAACTCGGCATCACGCCGCGAAGGATCGGCGACGAGGAGATCGTCCAGCGACTGGTCTTCGCGCTCGTCAACGAGGGTGCCCATATCCTCGAGGAGGGCATCGCTATGCGGGCCTCGGACATCGACCTGATCTACCTCAGCGGCTACGGCTTTCCGCTGTATCGCGGCGGACCGATGCTGTATGCCGACCAGGTGGGCCTCTACAATGTGCTGCGGGCGATGGAAGGCTTCGCGGCCAATCCCCACGGTGATCCGGGTTTCTGGACGCCGGCACCCCTGCTTGCGAAGCTCGCTGCGCAGGACAAGGGTTTCAATGACTGAACGAGCCGCCGGCACGAACCGGGTGGCCCCGACTGGAGCAAGCAGCCATGCGTGAAGCTGTAATCGTCTCGACCGCCCGTACCGGCCTGGCCAAGAGCTGGCGGGGGGCGCTGAACATGACCCACGGCGCGACCATGGGCGGGCATGTGGTGCGCGCCGCCATCGAGCGGGCCGGAATCGACCCGGGCGAGGTCGAGGATGTGCTGATGGGTTGCGCGACGCCCGAAGGGGCCACCGGCGGCAACATCGCCCGCCAGATCGCCCTGATGGCCGGCTGCCCGGTCAGCGTTTCGGGCGCCACCGTCAACCGCTTCTGTTCCTCCGGCCTGCAGACGATCGCGATGGCCGCCCAGCGCGTGATCGCGGGCGAGGGCGACGTCTTCGTCGCCGGCGGCGTCGAATCCATCTCCTGCGTCCAGAACGAGGCGAACCGGCACATGGCCCAGGATCCCGAGCTCGAGCGCATCAAGCCCGAGATCTACTGGAGCATGCTGCAGACCGCCGAGCAGGTGGCCAGCCGCTACGGTATCGGCCGCGAGCAGATGGACGAATACGGTGCCCGCAGCCAGCAGCGCGCCTGCGCAGCCGCCGAGGCCGGGCGCTTCGCGGACGAGATCGTGCCGATCACGGTGCGCACCGCGGTGGCCGATCCGCGCACCGCCCAGATGATCACCCGCGAGGTGACGCTGGCCGACGACGAGGGTCGCCGGCCCGGCACCACCGTCGAGGGCATCAGCGGAATCCGCCCGGCCTTGCCCGGCGGCACCATTGCCGCGGGCAACGCCAGCCAGTTCTCCGACGGCGCGGGAGCGGTCGTGGTGATGGAAGCGAAGCTCGCCGAGAAGCGCGGCCTCAAGCCCCTGGGCGCATTCCGCGGCTTCGCGGTCGCCGGCTGCGAGCCCGACGAGATGGGGATCGGACCCGTCTACGCCGTGCCCAAGCTGCTCGAGCGGGCCGGGCGCAAGGTCGAGGACATCGATCTCTGGGAGCTCAATGAAGCCTTCGCGGTCCAGGTGATCTACTGCCGGGACAAGCTCGGCATTCCCGATGATCGGCTCAACGTCAGTGGCGGGGCGATCGCGGTCGGCCACCCCTACGGCGTCAGCGGCCAGCGCCTGACCGGCCACGCCCTGATCGAGGGACGCCGTCGCGGCGCGAAGCTCGCGGTCGTGACCATGTGCGTGGGCGGCGGCATGGGGGCGGCGGGGCTGTTCGAAGTCTTCTGAACCATGACGGTGAACGACAAGGGATTTCCCTTCGACATTCCCTTCCTCGACTGGCTCGATTGCCGCATGCACGAAGCGGAGATCGGCCATGCCAGCTTTTCCCTGGTGATGCGGCCGCATCACCGGAATTCCTACGGCATGGCCCATGGCGGGCTGGTCCTGACCATGCTCGATATTTCGCTGGCGATGGCCGCCCGTTCGCTGGAGGTGCCCAACCGCGGCGCCGACATGCCCGGCATGCTGACCGTCGAGTTGAAGACGAGCTTCATGCGGCCCGCATACGGGGAGAAGATCCGGGCCGAGGGCCATTGCATCCACCGGACCCGCACGCTCGCTTTCTGCGAGGGCGAGGTCTACGACGGCGAAGGCCTGCTGGCGGCAAGGGCGAGCGGCACCTTCAAGTACCCGAGTCTACGAAAGGATCCGAAATGAGTGAGATGAACAAGCAGTGGCTGCTGGCCTCGCGCCCCGACGGCGTGCCGACCGAGGCGAACTTCAGGCTGGTGGAAACACCGATCCCCGAGCCCGCCGATGGACAGGTGCTGGTCCGGCATCATTTCATGTCGCTCGACCCCTACATGCGCGGTCGCATGGACGATGCCAAATCCTATGCCATTGCCCAGAAACTCGATGAAGTGATGGGGGGCGGCACGGTCGGGGAGGTCGTCGCCTCGCGCAATGCCGAGTACCCGGTCGGCCAGATGGTGGTGGCCGCCGGCGGCTGGCAGCAGTACTGGCTGTCGGACGGCCGGGACCTGCGCAAGATCGACACCAGCCGGGTGCCGGCGTCGGCCTGGCTCGGTTCGGCTGGCATGCCGGGGGTCACGGCCTGGCACGGCCTGAACCGCATCATCGAGCCGAAGTCGGGCGAGACGATCGTGGTGTCGGCGGCGACCGGCGCGGTCGGCGCGGTGGTTGGTCAACTGGCCAAGCGCAAGGGCTGCCGGGTCGTCGGCATCGCGGGCGGCGCCGAAAAATGCCGCATCGTGACCGAGGAGTACGGCTTCGACGCCTGTGTCGACTACAAGGCCGGACGCCTGCGCGAGGACTTGAAGGCGGCCACGCCGGACGGTATCGACGGCAACTTCGAGAACGTCGGTGGCGAGGTCTTCGATGCGATCCTCGCGCGCATGAACGCCTTCGGGCGGGTCGCCGTCTGCGGCCTGATCTCGGGCTATTCCGGCGAGGCGATCCCGCTTCGCAACGTCCGCTCGATCCTCGTCAACCGCCTGCTGGTGCGCGGCTTCATCGTCTCGGACGACATGAGCTCCTGGCCGCCGGCGCTCGAGGAACTCTCCGGGCTGGTCGGCAGCGGCCAGCTGAAGTACCGTGAAACCATCGCCGAGGGCATCGAGTCGGCGCCGTCGGCCTTCATCGGCCTGCTGGCCGGGCGCAACATCGGCAAGCAGCTGGTCCGGCTGGCCTGAAGCCGATCGCCCGGGCGCCGGCCCGGGCGGCTTGCACGGCGCTTCGTCGCCGAGCCCGGCAACCCGAACGGAGACGCACCATGAACGCACCCCAGAAGTCGGTCCGCTCGCAGGTCAGCGCCGAGGAATGGCAGCTGCGCTGCGATCTCGCCGCCTGCTATCGGCTGGTGGCGATGTACGGCTGGGACGACCTGGTCTTCACCCATCTCTCGGCGCGCCTGCCGGGCCCGGAACATCATTTCCTGATCAATCCCTATGGAATGATGTTCGACGAAATCACCGCCAGCAGCCTCGTCAAGGTCGACATGGACTGCCGGCCGCTGCTGCCATCGCCGTATCCGGTCAATCCGGCGGGCTTCGTGATCCACAGCGCGATCCATCTCGGACGCGAGGATGTCGTCTGCGTGATGCACACCCACACGCCGGCCGGCGTCGCGGTGTCGGCGCAGAAGGACGGCCTGCTGCCGATCTCGCAGCAGGCGAGCGTCGCCCTCGCGTCGCTCGCCTACCACGACTACGAGGGCATCGCGGTGCGCGAGGACGAGAAGGCGCGGCTGCAGACCGACCTCGGCGGTGCGAGCGCCATGATCCTGCGCAATCACGGCCTGCTGACGGTCGGCCCCAGCGTTGCCGACACCTTTCTCACCATGTTCACCCTGGAGCGGGCCTGCCAGGTGCAGGTTCTCGCGCAATCGGGCGGCGCGGAACTGATCCCGATCGATCCCGGCGTGCTGAACGGCGTGCGCGACGCGGTCCGGGTGGTCGGGGCCGGCAGGAAGGGTGGGGACATCGCCTGGCCGGCGCTGCTGCGCAAGCTCGAGCGGGTCAATCCCGGCCACGCCGACTGAGGACCGGGGAAGCGAACATCATGCGCTCCGCTCACGACCTCCAGGCGTCGGCGCGGGCCTCGAAGGCGGGATGCCATGGCTGAAGACAGCGCAGCGGAGATCCGGACCGGCCAGCATGCCGACCTCGGCGATGGCATTCGCCTTCACTATGCGAGCGCCGGCCGGCCGGGTGCGCCGCTGATGCTGTTCCTGCACGGCTTTCCCGAGTTCTGGTATGCATGGAAGGCCTTGCTGCCCCATTACGGCCGGCAGCACTTCGCGGTGGCGCCCGATCTGCGCGGCTACAACCTGTCCTCGCGGCCCGCCGAGGTCGAGCATTACCGGATCGGTCGCCTCATCGAGGATGTCGACCGACTGATCAAGGCGCTCGGTTACCAGGATGCCATCGTGGTGGCGCACGACTGGGGCGGTGCTCTCGCCTGGTCGGTCGCCATCGCCCGTCCGGCGCTGATCAGCCGGCTGGTCATGCTGAACGCGCCCCACCCGATTCCGTTCGCGCGGGCGCTTGCCACCGATCCGGCGCAGCAGGCGGCCAGCCAGTACATGAACTGGCTGCGCCGACCGGGCTCCGAGGATGCGCTGGCGGCCGACGACTTCGCCCTGATGCAGAAGTTCCTGCGCGGCTTTTCCGAAGCCGACTGGCTCGACGACGCGACCCTGGCCGCCTACAAGGAAGCCTGGGGCCAGCCCGGCGCGATTCGCGGCGGCGTGAACTGGTATCGGGCTTCGCCCCTGTACCCCGCCACCGACACCGATCCGGGCGCCGGTCGGCTCGAGCTGCGCGAGGAGGACTTCATCGTCCCGATGCCGACCCTGCTGATCTGGGGCGAACAGGACCAGGCGCTGCTGCCCGTGCTGCTCGACGGCATCGAGCGGGTGGTGCCCCGGCTGCGCATGGTCCGGATTCCCGATGCGACCCATTGGCTGGTGCATGAAAAACCCGAGAAGATAATCGCCGCGATCGATGATTTCCTCGACGACGCGAACTGAGCCGCGGATCGCGCGGCTTGCCGCGTCGGGCGGGGCAGGGGATCATCGCTTCTGCTAAGGTCGCGATTTCTCGCCGTCGCAGGAGCCCATGATGCCTGGTCACCACCGCCTTGCCGATTCCGTCCGGAACCGGGTCCCGTCGTTGCCGGGCGATGCGTCCAGGCGCCTCCTGCTGGGCATGGGTGCCGCTGCCGTCGCGCTGGCCGCACTGCCGGTGCGAGCGAGCGGCATCGGCGGCTCCGATGCCCTGGCCGCCCTGCGTGCCGCGCTCGAGCAGGGGGCCGATGCAGCGGTTGCGCAACTCGGCGCGAGCGGTGGCTTCGCCAACGATCCGAAATGGCGCATTCCCCTGCCGGAGGCGCTTCGCAAGAGCGAGAAACTGCTGCGCTTCGCCGGACAGGGCGAAGCGCTCGACACCCTGGAAACGACCATGAACGATGCGGCCGAACGCGCGGTCGCGCGAGCCAGACCGCTGCTGTCGGCGGCAATCCGCGACATGGAAGTGAGCGACGCGCAGCGCATCCTCACCGGTGGCGATGATTCGGTCACCGGCTACTTCCGCGAGAAGACCGAGACGGAGCTCGATGCCGAGTTCAGGCCCGTCGTTGGCCAGCAGCTGGAATCGCTCGACGTTGCGAAGCAGTACGACGCGATCGCGGGACGCGGGGCGAAGTTCGGTCTGGTCAAGGAAGACGCCGCAACGCTCGACGGCTATGTGACCGGCAAGGCCATCGATGCGGTCTACGCCATGATCGCCGAGAAGGAGCGGGCGATCCGCGCCGATCCGATCTCGGCTGGCAGCGATGTCCTGAAGCGGGTCTTCGGCGCGATCCGGTAGCCGTATCGGGACAGGCGGCCACGACACGATGCCAGCCTTCCTTACAAGCCTCGACGACGGAACCCGTCTGGAGTGCCGGACTTTCGGGACGATATCCCCGCAGGCGCCTGTCCTGGTTTTTCTCCATGAAGGCCTCGGATGCGCCAGTCTCTGGAGGGATTTTCCGGAGAGGCTTTCCCGTGCCACCGGCTTGCCGGCCTTGTGGTACAGCCGGGCCGGGTATGGAGGATCGTCGGGTGTCGAGTGGCCGCGCCCTGTCACGTACATGCATCATGAAGCGCTGGTCGTGTTGCCGGCGCTTCTGGCCGAGTTCGGGATCTCGAATGCAATCCTGTTCGGGCACAGCAATGGCGCGTCCATTTCCCTGATCCATGGAGGATCCGGACAGGCCGACAAGCTGCGGGGCATCATCGTCGAAGCGCCTCATGTATTCCTGGAGGACGTTACCGTCGAGTCGATCCGTGGCCTGATGGAGCAATACGAGCATGGCGATCTTCGGCTCAAGCTCGCGCGCCATCAGGGAGAGAACGTCGATTGCGCGTTCCGCGGATTTGCCGAGACATGGCTCGTTCCCGAGAACGCCGCCTCCTGGAACATCCTGGATTACGTCGAGAAGATCCGGGTGCCGACCCTCGTCTTCCAGGGGGAGAACGATCAGTACGCCACCGTGCGACAGGTCGAAGCGATCGAGGATGCCGCGCCGGGGTTCGTCGAATCAGCGATCGTCCAGCACTGCGGCCATCATCCGCATTTCGAGGCAACGGACCTGGTTCTCGAGCGCAGTACGCGATTCATACGCAAGCTCATGGAGAAACCCGGCGCTTCAGGACCTCCTGCATGAGCGGGGCCCGGGCGCCATCAATCGCCCCCGCGCGCGAAGGATTCGTCGCGTTCCCGGTAGCCGGCCGCGGGCGCGCCGGGCGTGTTCCATGAGCGCTCGGTGAAGCGCATCCGGCCGTCATCGCGCGCCTCGATGAGGGTGGAGGCGCGGGTGCCGTAGCCGCCGAAGAGGTCGCCGTCCCGGTCGGGCGCGATGAAGGCGGTAGAAAGGTAGCGCTCGCGGGCGATGCCCACGCCCGACTCCGGCAGCATGTGCTCGGCCGGGGTGTCGCGATCGAGCAGGGCATCGAACAGTCGCTCGTCGTGGGCCAGGTCCGGCCCCATGGTGGCCGGGTCGGCGAGGCTGCGGGCCATGCAGGCCTTGAGCCGCTCCACCTTCGGCCAGGCGGTGTCGAGCCGGTCGTTCGAGATGCCGTAGAGCCCGGGGGCGAGTTCGCGCTCCTCGCCGATGTCGTTCACATACCAGGCCACGGGTGTCGGGGCCAGTTCGAAGAGGACCAGGTTGAAGCCGCCATAGTCGGCGCACTGCCCCGCGATCCGCCGGGCATAGTCGGCGATCGGCTCGTCGGTACGCAGGAAGTCGGCGACCAGGGCGCCGCGCGAACGTGGCGCCTTGGCTGGCAGGCCGTTGCGGTGGTTGGTGATCGCCGCGACGCGTCCCTGACGTGAAGCCGCCAGCCAGGTGCCGCCGGCAAGCTCGTCGCGCCCGCCGAACACATCGGGTGCGTCCAACCACCAGTGGGCCGGCTCGGTCGGGCGCGAGTAGTACTCGTCGCGATTGCTGGCCAGCCGCAGGGCAGGACCGCTCCGGTCGGCCAGGCCGAAGGCGAAGGCTATCAGGCACACGGCGCATCGCCTCGCATGTCGAAGACCTCGATGTGGGCTTCGCCATCGAGCAACGCGTCGAGCCCGGCCGGGGTGGCGCAATCGGACCGCAGGGCGAGCAGGGCCGCCACGTCGGCATCCGGCGCCAGGGCATAGCTCTCGAGCCATGTGCGCTGGCCGGCGGCTTCCTCGCGCCGGTGCCCGAACCGCGCCTGCAGGTCGGCGCCGTGTCGCTGGCGCATGGTGGCCTGCAGGGTGTCGATCGAGGCGGCGACCCGCTCGTCATCGCCCGGTCGCGCCCGAAAGTAGATGAAGACGATCCGCTGGGACATGGCCTGGTGGTTCACTCCGCGGGCGTCGCGGTGTCCGGCACCACATAGGGGAGCTCGGCCGCCACCAGCGGCTCGCCCGCGACCCGCAGCACCGCGTCGCTCGCCGCCTGCATCCGGTATTCGACCAGCAGCGCGACGCCGCCCTCGGGCGCGGGTGCCGAGAGCACCACGCTGCCGACTTCGGCCTCATCGGCAACGACCGGTGCGCCCGGCGCCCAGGCGGCTTCGTCGGTGGGTCGGTTCGCGAGGCTGGCGGCGAACATCCGGCGCTTGAGCTTGCCGAGGTACTGCGTGCGGGCGACGATCTCCTGGCCCGGATAGCAGCCCTTGCGGAAGCCCACGCCGTCGATGACTTCGTAGTTGATCATCTGGGGGACGTAGGCTTCGCGGGTGGCGTCGGTGATCCGGGGCACGCCGGAGAGCACTTCGAGCCAGCGATCGACATCGGCGCTGACCGGTGCCAGCCGCTGGCCGAGCCGATCGGCCGCCTGGGCGATGCGGTCGGCCGGCGCCGCCAGCAGCCAGCGGTCGATCGATCGGCCCGCGGCCATCACGGGGGGCAGTCCGAGCAGGCAGGTTTCGTCGCGCCACACCGTCCGGTGCGCGGCGGGCGCCTCGAAGCCCAGCTCGGCAAGCGCCGCCGGCGCCGCCTCGCCGTAGGCGCCCAGCATGCCGAAGTCCTCGCCGTGGTCGTGAATCCTGAGCCTGGCCCGCAGGACATACATGGACAGCCGCTTCGCGGCGCCCGCCTGGACATCCCGGCCGGTGAGCAGTCGAAAGCCGTCGGCATGGCGAACGATCAGGAAGTTCGCCAGCAGGCGGCCCTTCGGGGTGCAGTAGCCGCCGATGCCGACCCCGTCGGGGCCGATCGCGGCGACATCGCTGGTCAGCTGGGATTGCAGAAAGGATTCGGCCTCGGGGCCACGGGCATCGATGCAGCCCCAGTGGGGCAGCAGCGCAACGCTGCCCGCGGCGAGCGTGCCGATGTCCGTCGATCGGACTGTCATGAGGGGCTCCTGCATATCACCGGTATTATAGGAACTCCTCCGATTCCTCCACTCGCATGAAGCGATTGCTGCTGGCATTTGTCGTAGTCGTGGCTGCGGTCGCCACGACCGCAGGATGGCTCTGGCACCAATACGGGCATGCGCCGCTTGCGATGGCCGATTCGCCCACGATCGTCACCATCGCCCGGGGCTCGGGCGCGATCGGCATCGCGCGCCAGCTGCGCGCGGCGGGTGTCGACGTCGAGCCCCTGATGCTGCGGGCGGCGCTGCGCATGCGCGGCGACGGCGGCCGGATGCAGGCCGGCACCTACCGGATCGAGGCGGGCACCACCCTCGAGCACCTGCTCGATCGGCTGGTGGCCGGGGACGTCGTCTTCGAGGAGCTGCGGATCGGCGAAGGCTGGAATTTCCGGCAACTGCGCGCCGCGATCGACGCCCACCCCGAACTGGCCCATGATTCGCGCGACCTCACCGAGGCGGAACTGCTGGAACGCCTCGGGCTGCCCTACGAGCATGCGGAGGGGCTTTTCTTCCCGAGCACCTATCGCTTCGCGCGTGGCACCAGCGATTTCGAGGTCCTCGGCCAGGCGGCCGAGCTGATGCGCAGGCATATCGACGCGGCCTGGGAGCAACGGGCGCCCGAGCTGCCCCTGGCCGATCCCTACGAGATGCTGATCCTCGCCTCCATGATCGAGAAGGAGACGGGCCTGGCGGAGGACCGGCGGCGGGTCGCCGGCGTCTTCGTCAACCGGCTGCGCATCGGCATGCTGCTCCAGAGCGATCCCACCACGATCTACGGGATGGGCGAGAGCTTCGATGGCAACCTGCGCCGGCGCGACCTGCGCACCGACACGCCCCACAATACCTACACGCGCCCCGGACTGCCGCCCACGCCCATCGCCATGCCCGGCGAGGCCTCGTTGCTGGCGGCGGTCACGCCGGCCGAAACCCGGGAGCTGTATTTCGTCTCCCGCGGCGATGGCAGCAGCCAGTTCTCCGAGAATCTCGATGCGCACAATCGGGCGGTGCGCGAATTCCAGCTGCGGCGGCGCGCGCCCGTCGGCGAATCCCGCTGAACCCGTGCGCGGCCGCTTCATCAGCTTCGAGGGAATCGACGGCGCGGGCAAGAGCACCCATCTCGACTGGTATGCCGAGCGCCTGCGCGAAGCGGGCAGGGAGGTCGTGCTCACGCGCGAGCCCGGCGGCACCGATCTCGCCGAAGCCCTGCGCGCGCTGCTGCTGGGCGAGGCGATGGATGCCCGCACCGAGCTCCTGCTGATGTTCGCTGCACGCCAGGATCACCTCGAGCGCCGGGTGCGGCCGGCGCTGGCCGCCGGCGCCTGGGTGGTCTGCGACCGTTTCACCGATTCGACGATCGCCTACCAGGGCGCCGGGCGCGAAGGATCCATCGAACGGATCCGCATGCTTGCCGACTGGATCCATGGCGATCTCTGGCCCGACCGGACCTACCTGTTCGACCTGCCCGCCGAGGAAGCCCTGCGGCGCCGTTCGATGGCACGGGCGGCCGACCGCTTCGAAGCCGAGGATCGCGGTTTCTTCGAACGGGTGCGGGCGGCTTACCAGGCGCAGGCCGTGGCCGAGCCGGAACGCTTCCTCGTGATCGACGCCAGCCAGGACATCGATCGGATTCGGCAACTTCTGGCTGCCGATTGCGACAAGATCCGATGAATCATCCATGGCATGAGGCGGAATTGCTGCGGCTGCTGGCTTCGCGAGCCACGCTGCACCATGCCTTGCTGATCGAAGGGCAGCCCGGCATCGGCAAGCAGGGTTTCGCGCTTGCGACCGCTGCCGCGCTCCTGTGCGAGACGCCGAAACCCGATGGTCGTGCCTGCGGTGCCTGCCTTGCGTGTGGCTGGCTGCGCGAGGGCAGCCACCCGGACTTCCGCTGGATCCGCCCGGAAGCGGAGGACCCCGATTTCGTGCCTCGCAAGGACCGCAAGCCGAGCCGGCAGATCCGGATCGAGCAGATCCGCTCGATCGCGGGGTTCGTGAACATCGGGGCCCATCGGGCCGGCCGCAAGCTCATCATGATCGAGCCGGCCGAGGCGATGAGCGCGATATCGGCCAATGCGCTGCTCAAGACGCTCGAGGAGCCGGCCGGCGATACCGTGTTCCTGCTCGTCTGCGGACATCCGGACGGCTTGCCCGCCACGGTGCGCTCGCGCTGCCGACGACTCGCCCTGGCGACACCGCCGGCGGCGCTGGCGGCCGAATGGCTGGCCGGGCAGGCCGGCATTGCCGTCGAGGAGGCGGCCGGCTGGGTTGCCGCCGCCGGCGGGGCGCCCCTGCGCGCCCTGCGACTCGCCGAACCCACGGGAGCCACCGCCCATCGGGCGGTGCTGGAAACCCTGGCGGGCATTCCCGATATTGGAATCGTGGATGCGGCCGCGCGCCTGCTCCAGTTCGATGCGAATGCCTGGATCCCGGTGGTCCGGGCCTGGGTCACCGATCTGGCGCGAGTGCTCGGCGGGGCGCCACCGCGGTTCCTGCCGGGCGAGCATGCGCGGCTGGAAGCGCTGGCGACGAGAACCAGCCTCGACCGTGTGCTCCGCCTGGAGGCGGGCATCGCCGCGACTGTCGTCGCAACCGAACAATCGCTGAACCAGCGGCTGCTCGCCGAAGGAGTCCTGCTTCGCTGCCGCGAGGCCTTCGACTCCTGAGCGAGGAGCCCTTCGAAGGAAGAAGGCGACCGGCCCGACCGGCGCCAGCCAGGCAAGCCGAGGACACCGATGAGCGAGCAGGCGAGCGAAATCTCACGACCTCTGGACTCGAGTCCGCTGGAGATCCGGGATGATGTCCGGGAGGCGGAGCCGGCGACTTCGCGCCCCGGCGTGATCCAGCTCGCGATCAAGGAGAAGACGGCGCTGTCGGCGGCCTACATGCCCTTCGTCGCCGGCGGCGGCCTGTTCATTCCCACCACCCGGCCCGGGCGCCTGGGCGACGAGATCTACATCATCCTGTCCTTGATGGACGATCCGGCCAAGATCCCCATTACCGGCAAGATCGTCTGGATCACACCGGCCGGCACGCCCGGTCGCCAGCAGGGCATCGGCGTGCAGTTCAGCGCCGACGATGCCGGAAGCCAGGCGCGCGCGAAGATCGAGAACCAGATCGGCGGCTCGCTGAAGTCGGTGCGCCAGACCCACACCATCTAGCGGGCAGGGCCGGCCCCGGGCGGCACGGCTACAATCGACAGCTTGTCGGTCACCCGCCCGCATGTGGCGGTCGATGGTCCCCCGGGGCCGCATGCCCATGTTCGTCGATTCCCATTGCCACCTGGATTTCCCCGAGCTCGTCGCCGATATCGACGGCATTCTCGAGCGCATGGCCGCCGCCGCGGTCGACGAGGCGCTGTGCGTTTCGGTCACCCTGCCCAACTTCCCGAGGGTGCTGGCGCTGGCCGAGCGCGACGAGCGCCTCTGGGCCTCGGTGGGCGTGCATCCGGACAACCCGGCCAGCGACGACCCCGCGCTCGAGCCCGATTGCGAACGGCTCGTCGCGCTCGCGGATCATCCAAGGATCCTCGCGATCGGCGAGACCGGGCTCGACTACTTCCGCCAGACCGGGGACGCCCCCTGGCAGCGGGACCGCTTTCGCGAACATATCCGGGCATCGCGACGCACCGGCAAGCCGCTGATCATCCATACCCGGGCCGCCGCCGCCGACACGCTCGCGATCATGCGCGAGGAGGGCGCCGATGCGGCCGGTGGGGTGATGCACTGCTTCACCGAATCCTGGGAGACGGCCCGGGCGGCAATGGACATGGGTTTCCATGTCTCCTTCTCGGGAATCGTCACCTTCCGAAATGCCGCCGACCTGCGCGAGGTGGCGGCGAAGGTTCCCGACGACCTGCTGCTGATCGAGACCGATTCGCCGTATCTCGCGCCGGTTCCCCATCGCGGCCGGACCAATGAGCCCTCGTACGTGCCGCATGTCGCCGCCTGCCTGGCCGAGGTGCGCAAGCAGCCGGTCGAACGGATCGGCGAGACGACCAGCGCCAATTTCCGGCGCCTGTTTCGCAAGGCCTGATGCCCATGCGCCGGCCGCCGCCCGATCGGATCCGTCGCCTCGCGCTGGGCTGCCTGGCCAGCCTGGCGATGGTCGGCGCCGGCGTCGCGCATGCGCGGGACCCGCGCATCGCGCTGCTCGAGGCGATCCGGCTCGATGATGACGCCACGGTCAGGCGCCTGCTCGCCCAGTCGGTGTCGCCCAATCTGCGCGAGAAGACCCACGGGCCGGCCATCGTGATGGCAGCCAAGCTCGACTCCTTCCGCTCGCTTGCCGAACTCGCCAATGCGCCGGACATCGATCTCGAGGCCAGCGACCCGGACGGCCAGACCGCGCTGATGATGGCCGCGATCAAGGGCCATGCGCCCTCGGTGAAGCTCCTGCTCGAGCGCGGCGCGAGGGTGGACAGCGACGGCTGGACCGCGCTGCACTATGCGGCATCGGGCGGGCATACCGAAGTGGCGCGGATACTGATCCTGCGGGGGGCGAATCTCGATGCCCGTTCGGCCAACGGCACCACGCCGGTGATGCTGGCGGCGCGCAACGAGCACTTCAGCACGATGGAGCTGCTCGCCGACATGGGCGCCGACCTGGCTGCCCGCAACGAAAGCGGCAGGGGGGTCATCGAGTATCTCGAGGCCCGCAAGGAGCATGCACGAATCCCGGACATCCGCGAGCGCATCTCCCGGCGTCGGCGCTGAGTGCCGGCGCCCGGCCAGCCCCTCGAAGCCGGCATGAGCGACCCGTCGCCGGAGTTGCGGCAGGACAATCGGCGCGTCCTGCAGCTGGCGATACCGATCATCCTGTCCAACCTGTCGGTGCCTCTCGTGGGCCTGGTCGACACGGCGGTGATGGGGCGCATGCCCGGCCCCCAGGGCATCGGCGCGGTGGCGCTCGGGGCGGTGGTCTTCAGCTTCGTGTACTGGGGCTTCGGTTTCCTGCGCATGGGAACGACCGGCCTGGTCGCCCGGGAGCAGGGCAGCCGGGACCGCGAGGCGATGGCGATGGCGATCGGTCGCAGCCTGGCGCTTGCCGTGGCCCTGGGCCTGGCGGTGATCCTGCTGCAGTGGCCGGTCGCGCGACTGGCGGCGGCGCTGGCGCCAGCCTCGGCGGAAGTCGAGGCCGGCATGCTCGAGTACTTCCGGATCCGGGTCTGGAGCGCACCGGCGGTGCTGGTCCAGTACGTCCTGCTCGGGGTCTTCATCGGCATGCAGCGCACCGGCTACGCGCTGGTGACCCAGGTGGCGCTCAATGTCTGCAATGCGGCGCTGTCGATCCTCTTCGTGATCGTGTTCGACTGGGGGATCACGGGCGTGGCCACCGCCAGCCTGATCGCCGAGTACCTTGGCCTGGTGGTCGGGCTGCTCCTGCTCGCAAGGCTGCTGGCCAGGCGCGACATCCGACTGGCGCTCGCGCCGCTGCGGGATCTCGCCGCCTACCGGACCCTGGTCGTCGTCAACGGCAACATCTTCGTGCGCACCCTGTGCCTGATCGCCGCCTTCGCATGGTTCCACGGGCAGGGGGCGCGCTTCGGCGACATGCCGCTCGCGGCCAACGCGATCCTGCTGCAGATGGTGAACCTGCTCGCCTATGGACTGGACGGCTTCGCGCATGCCGCCGAGGCCCTGGTCGGCGCTGCGCTCGGCGCCCGCGACCGGGCCGGGTATCGATGGGCAGTGCGCACGACGAGCCTCTGGGCGGGCGGAACCGCGCTCATCTACGCCTTGCTCTACTACGCGCTCGGTCCCGCCTTCATCGCGATGATGACCGATCTCGTCGCGCTGCGCGAAGCGGCATCGGTCTACCTGCCATGGGTGGTCGCCATGCCCCTGCTGGCGGTCTGGAGCTACCAGCTCGACGGCATCTTCATCGGCTCGCTGCGTACCCGCGAGATGCGCGACGGAATGATCATCGCCTTCATCACCTTCCTCGTCGCCGGCTTCCTGCTGACGGCGGCCTGGGGCAACCACGGGCTATGGGCCGCGCTCGCGGTCTTCTTCGTGATGCGCGCGCTGACCCTGCTGGCCTGCCTGCGGCGCCGGGGGCCGCAGACAGGCGATTGATCGCGAGAGGCCCGGATCAGGATCGGGGGCCGCGTTCGAGTCGCCGGGCGACGCTCCAGCGATGTACCTCGGACGGGCCGTCGTAGATGCGGAAGGCGCGGACGTCGCGGAAGATGCGCTGCACCTCGGTATCGTCCGTGACGCCGAGACCGCCGAGCACCTGCATCGAACGGTCCACCACCCGCCAGTAGGCTTCGGAGCAGAGCACCTTCACCATGCTGCTCTCGCGGCTGGCGCGCTCGCCCTGGTCGAGCAGCCAGGCGGTATGCCAGATGGCGAGCCGCGCCGTGTGCAGGTCGATCTCGTTGTCGGCGAGCATGAAGCCCACGCCCTCGTGGCGCATGATCGGCTGGCCGAAGGCCTCGCGCCGGTTCGCGTACTGCGTCGCGATATCGTGCGCCCGGCGCGCGGCGCCCAGCCAGCGCATGCAGTGGGTAAGGCGTGCCGGTACCAGGCGCACCTGCGCATTGCGAAAGCCCGCGCCCACCTCGCCGAGCACATCCTCGCGGGGAACGCGCACGTTCTCGAACACCACCTCGGCATGGCCGCCGGTGAAGCTGGCATCCATGCTGTCGATGAGGCGCTCGATCCGGAATCCATCGGCGGGCAGGTCGGCCAGGAACATGGTGGCGCCGACATCCTTGCCGTCGACCAGGGTCCTGGCCATGATGATCGCGAAGGCGGCGCCGTCGGCGCCCGTGATCAGCCATTTGCGGCCGTTGATCACGAACTCGTCGCCCTCGAGCGTGGCGGTGGTCGCCAGGCCGCCCGGATCGGCGCCGGCGCCCGGCGCCGGCTCGGTCATGCAGAAGCACGAGCGGGTCTCGGCGGCGGCGAGCGGCGCGAGCCAGCGTTCCTGCTGCGCCGGCGAGGCGATCAGCGACATCATGTGCATGTTGCCTTCGTCGGGCGCCGCGCAATGCAGCGCCACCGGGCCCAGCATGGAATAGCCGGCCTCCTCGAAGACGATGGCGCGCCCGACATGGCCCAGGCCGAGGCCGCCCCAGCGTTTTTCCATGTGCGGCGCCAGCAGCCCGGCGGCGCGGGCCTTCGCGTTCAGTTCGCGGCGCAGTTCGTCGGTGGGACCGTGCGAGGTGCGTCGCGGATCGCGCTCGAGGGGGATGACCTCGTCGCGGATGAACTCGCGGGTCCGGTCGCGCAATGCGGAAAGTTCGGGTGAAAGTGAGAAATCCATGGGAACTCCCAGTGGCTGTCGCTGCCGACCCCGGAGGGTGGCACGGGCATGGCCGGCAAAGGGGCGCGGCCGACGGGATTGCGAGGCGATTATTGCCGATCCGCCCGGTGCCGGACAAACCCCGACGGGCCTGCGCAGCGCAAGCAGCGCAAACCGGTCGAGCTTGTCCTGGGTCAATCCCGCGTCGACGTCATGGCGCGAGAATGAAGGAATCGAAGGAAGGCGAAGGCAATGGACGAAGCTGATTCCTCGCCGAGCAGCCGCGAAGTGCCCTACCGCGGCGAAGAAGCCTTGCGCGGGCCGATCATGGCCACGCTCCACGAGGTCTACGATCCCGAGGTCGCGATGTCGATCGTCGACGTCGGCCTGGTCTACGGAATCACCGCCGGCAATGGCCGGGTCGACATCCGGATGACGATGACCTCCGCCGCCTGCCCAGTGGCCGACCAGATCATCGACGACATCGAGTTCCAGGTCGGGCAGGTCATCCCCGACGACTGGCTGGTCGAAGTCGAGCTCTGCTGGGATCCGCCATGGACACCGGCGATGATGTCCGAACGCGGCCGCCGGCTGATGGGCTGGTGAGCATCCCCGTCCTCGTGCGCATCATCATGGCGCTGGCCGCCGCCGCGCTGGTGGCCGGCATCCTCGGCGGGCTGCTGCGCGCGGGCGTGCTCGATGCCGGGCTTGCCGGCGTGGCGCCGTTCGGCTCGGCGGTCGTCGCCCATGCGGCCCTGATGATCTGCGCCTTCTTCGGCACCGTGATCGGTATCGAACGGGCGGTGGCGCTCAAGCGCAACTGGGCCTTCCTCGCGCCGGCGCTCGCCGGCGCGGGCGGCATCGCGGTCCTGCTCGGCGAGCACCCGGGTTCGAACTGGCTGTTCGCGGCGGCAGCCACCGTGTTCGTCGCGGTCAACATCGTGGTGGTCACCCGGCAGCGCGCCGCCCATACCGTGTTGCTGCTGGTCGCGGCAATCGCCTGGCTCGCCGGCGCGGGCCTGCAGCTGGCCCAGCCCGGCGCCGCGGCGAGCATCGGCTGGTGGTTCGGGTTCCTGGTGATCACCATCGCCGCCGAACGCCTCGAGCTGACCCGGCTGATGCCGCGCCGGCGCGGATCGGGAGCAATCCTGGCGGCGGCTGTCGCGGGCCTGCTGGTCGGCGCAGTCGCCGCGGGTTTCGCGCCAGGGCCGGGCGGTGTCCTGTTCGGCCTGTCCCTGCTGGTTCTCGCTGCCTGGGGCTTCGCATTCGACATCGCGCGCCGGACCATCCGCACCAGCGGGGCGAGCCGCTACATGGCGGTCTGCCTGCTGGCCGGCTACGCCTGGCTCGGCATCGGCGGGCTCGCCTGGATCGGCATGTCGATCGGGCTTGCCGGCGCGCGCGACGCCGCCCTGCATGCCATCGGCCTGGGCTTCGTCTTCGACATGGTGATGGCGCATGCGCTGGTGATCCTGCCGGCGGTCGCGAAGATCCGTCTCGCGTACCGGCCGGTGTTTTACCTCGGCTTCGGGATCATGCAGGTGTCGCTCATGCTGCGACTGTTCGGTGCGCCGCTCGACGCCGGGCTGCGCGGCATCGGCGCCGCGCTCAATGCGGTCGCGATCCTCGTCTTCGCGATGACGATCGTCGGGGTTGCGCTACATGTCCGGCGCGCTGCCTACGCCGAGTTGCGCTTGTCGAAATCCCAGACGCGCTCGAAGCCCATCAGGCGGGAGAACGCATCGAAGGGGTAGAGCGACTCTTCATGGCCGGCGGTCGAGCCTTCCTCGAGGATCGTGCCGTAGACGGACTGCAGCGCCGTACCGGCCGCAAGGAAGCCGGAGGCGGGGAAGATCGCGATGCGATAGCCCAGCTCCTCGAGGGTCGCGCGGGGCAGGATCGGCGTACGACCACCCTCGACCAGGTTGGCGATCAGCGGCTTGTCGATGGCCGCGCAGATCCGCGCCATCTCCTCTTCCGACTCGGGTGACTCGACGAAGATGATGTCGGCCCCCGCGCTGGCGTAGGCTTCGGCGCGCCGCAGGGCCTCGTCCAGGCCGAGGCTGGTCCGCGCATCGGTGCGGGCGATGACCAGGAAGTCGGACGAATCGCGCGCTTCGACCGCGACCCGGATCTTGCGCACCATGTCCTCGGCCGGAATCACCCGGCGCCCGGGCGTGTGGCCGCATTTCTTGGGGAACTCCTGGTCCTCGATCTGGATGGCGGCGGCGCCTGCCTTCTCGTAGCCGCGCACCGTGTGGTCGACGTTCAGCAGGCCTCCATAGCCGGTATCGCCGTCGGCGATGATCGGGGTCCTGCAGATTCCGGCGAAGGCGGCCACGCGGCCGACCATGTCGGAATAGGTGGCGAGCCCCGCATCGGGCAGCCCCAGGTGGGAGGCCACGGTGCCGTAGCCGGTCATGTACAGCACATCGAAGCCCATCGCATCGGCGATGCGCGCCGAGATGCCGTCGAAGATCCCCGGGGCGCAGATCAGCCCCGGCTGCGCGAGGCGCGCCTTGAGAGTGTTCTGGGTCATGGCCGTGTCCAGTCCATGGGGTTGGATTCGTCGGTCGGGAACTCAGGCGACGCGATGATGCAGCCGCCGGTCGAGGTAGAGCAGGCCGGCGCTGATCAGGATCGCGACCACGGCCAGCAGCAGCACCACGGCCATCATGGTCGGCACGTCGAGCGTGCCGATCGCGTTCATCACCAGGAAGCCGAGGCCGCGCTGCGAGGCGAACATCTCGCCGATGAGCACGCCGAGCAGCGTCAGCGAGAATCCGACCCTCAGGCCGGACACGAGCTCGGGAACCGCGGCGGGGATGATCACGCTGGCCACCAGTTGCCGGCGCGACAACTGCAGTACGCGGGCGGTCTTGAAATACACCGGGGCGATGGTCCGGACCGCGCCCAGGGTGAAGATCGCGACCGGAATGATGCCGTGGATGGCTCCGAACGCCACCTTGGCCGACATGCCGAGGCCGAAGATCAGCAGGATCAGCGGATAGAGCGTGATCTTGGGCAGCGAGTAGAGCGACACCAGGATCGGCTCGGCCACTTCGCCCGAGAGGCGATGCAGGCCCAGCAGCATGCCGATCGTCATGCCGCCGAGCACCGCGATCACCAGGGCATAGCCGAGGGCGGCGAAGGTTTCCGCGAAGTGCCCCCAGAACGAGGCGCTGCCGAGCAGGGTCGCCGCCCGCTCGGCGGTGGCGCCGGGCGAGGCGATGGCGATGTCGCCGGCGAACCAGTGCAGGCCCTGCCAGACCGCCACGAGCGCGACGACGACGAGCAGGCTGTCGAGGAGCTGCCTCATCACATGCCCCGGCGCGCCATGATGCGGCGCTCCCACACATGGAAGAAGGCGTTGATGATGGTCACCAGGGTGATGATGAACAGCATCAGCGCGTACATGCTGCGGTTGTCGAAGTTGTTGAAGGCGTAGGCGATCGAATAGCCCAGGCCCGAGGTCGACATGATGAACTCGGCCGCGATGACGCCGATGAAGCAGTAGGCGATCGCGAGCTTGACCCCGGTGAACAGCTGCGGGGCGGCGCTGGGCAGCTTGATCAGCCAGGCGGTGCGCAGCGGGCCGAGTCCGTTGACGCGGGCGGTCTTGACCAGCACCCGCGGAATGCGATCCAACCCGTTCATGGTGTTGATGATCATCGCCACGACCCCGAACAGGAAGCCGATGAGTATGATCGGCGCGGCGTTGAGCCCGAAGATCACGACCATCAGCGGATAGAAGGCGAAGAACGGAATCGCATAGTAGGTGGCCAGGAAGGGATCGATGGCGCGGCGCACCCGGGGCAGGGCATGCAGGATCGAGCCGATCAGGAAGCCGCCCACGACCGCGGCGACGAAGGCCGCCAGGACGTTGCCGAGCGTCTGCAGGATGTCGGCGTTGTAGCGGCCCGATTGCAGCAGCTTCCAGAGCTGCACCGCCATCTCGCTGGGTGGAATCATCGTCATGCGGCCGATGACACCCCAGCGGCACAAGGCTTCGAGCAGCAGGATGAAGCCGATCACCACCAGGCCGCGGACCCAGGTGGCGCGCTTCATCGGGCGCGCTCGCTCATGCCGGTGGCCTTGACGGATTCGTCGCGCAACAGGCCCCACAGGCGGCTGGTGATCGCGCCGAAGGATTCCTCGGCGGCAATGCGGGAATCCCGCTCGCGGGGCCAGTGGGTACGGATGTCGGCGATCAGCCGGCCCGGGCGCGCGGACATCACGCCGATGCGATCGGACAGCATCGCCGCCTCATCGAGCGCATGGGTGATGAGCATCACCGTGGCGCCGGTCTCGCGCCAGAGCTTGAGCAGCTCGTCGCCCATCAGCAGGCGCGTCTGCGCATCGAGCGCGCCGAAGGGCTCGTCGAGCAGGATGAGTCGCGGCTGCATCACCAGGGTGCGGGCGATGCATACCCGCTGGCGCATGCCACCCGACAGCTGCGCCGGGTAGGCCCTGCTGAAATCCTTCAGCCCCATGAAGCCGATCGCGTAGGACACGCGTCGCTCGACTTCGGCGGCATCGGTACCCGCCCGGCGCAGGCCGAAGGCGATGTTGTCCTCCACCGTCAGCCAGGGAAACGCGGCGTCCTCCTGGAACACGACGCCGATGCCGGGCGGGACCTTGCCCGCCACCTCGCGTCCTTCGAAGAGGATGCTGCCCTCGGTGGGCGCCGAAAGCCCGGCCAGCACATCGAGCAGGGTCGACTTGCCGCAACCGGACGGCCCCACGACCGAGTAGAACTCGCCCCGGGCGAGATCGAGATCGACCGGACCGAGCGCATGGACGCCACCGCCATTGGTGCCCGGATAGATCCGCTTCACCTGGCGCAGCTCGGCATGCACCTCACCCATGCCAGCGCCCGGCCCGGCCTCGCGGGCCAGGCCGCGGCCGTGCTGGCCGGTCGTCATGTCGATGACCGATCCCCCCATCGTCCCGCTCCGCCGGCCCGGGTTCAGTCGAGGAAGGAGGCATCGACGAAACGATCCCAGTCCACCGGGCCTTCCACTTCTCCGATGATCCGCAGGCCGTCGATCATGTTGTCCATGGCTTCGATGTTGAACTCGCCGCTGCCCCAGTACTCGAGCGGGATCAGGTTGTTGATCGCGCGCAGGGCGAGGTCGCGATCCATCTCGTAGTGCTTGGCGACGATGTCGGCGGCTTCTTCCGGGTTCTCGTAGATGAAGGCGACACCGCGCTTGCGGGCGGCGATCAGGGCGCGCAGGGTGTCGGGCTCGGCCTTGGCGAACTCGGCTGTCGTGACGCCCACCGTCTGGGTCATCTGCGCCAGCTCGTCCTTGACCATGAACACCGGGCGGAAGCGATCCTGGAAGCGGGCCCACACCGGGTCCATGATGGGTGCGGCGACCACCGCACCCTGCTGGACCATGGTGAGGCCGGCGCCGATTCCGCCGGCGGCGACCGCATCGACGCTCACGCCGTGCTTGTCGGTGACCATCGTCAGCAGCATGTCGGTGACCGACTTCGGGCTGGTGAAGGCAACCTTCTGCCCATCGAGGTCGGCCGCGCTGCGGATCGGCGAATCGGGCAAGGTCACCCACAGGATCTCGCCGACCGTCTGCACGCCGGTGTGGACGATCCGGAGGTCGATCCCCTGGTTGATCGCCGCGACCACCGCCGCGAGCGACACCTCGCCATAGGGCATGCCGGCCGCCATGACGTTGCGCATCGTGGTGCCGCCGCCCTTGGAGGTGAGCACGCCGGTGACGTCGATACCGCCTTCCTTGTAGAAGCCCTTCTCGATGGCGACCGCATAGGGCGCGCCGTACATCAGCACGCCCCAGTGCGTGACCGTGACCTCGGCCGCCCGGGCCTGCGGCGTCGCGTCGGGAACGATCAGCGATCCCAGTCCGATCACGGCGGCGGCTGCCATGCCGCGGACCGCCCTGGTGAAAAACGAGGCGCTCCGGCTCTTCCAGCGAATCATGTCTTCTCTCCCGATATCGTTATTCGTGCACGGCACCAGCGCAGCGCGTCTTCGGCCGCAGGATCGATCCGAGCACTTATCGTGCCAGTGGCCGGGGAGGCTGCAAAGCCCCGGTATCAGGCAGGCTTGGTCACGGGCGAGGGCAGGGGAGGTGTTGCATGATACGCTCGTGAAACACATGTCCGGCGAGATGCAACGATGCCCTATCAAGGTGCGAGGGGCCGCCCCGGCGATGGCCTGCCTCGCGTGTGCTTCCTCGGCTATCGGCAGCTGACACGCCTGGTGCGCCCGGTGCTGGGCGACTACGTCCATCGCGCCAGGCTGGAAGTGGCCGAGGGAGCCTTCGACGAGGCAGTGGCGATCGCCCGCCGGCGCATCGCCGATCGCGAAGTCGACGCCTTTCTCAGCGCGGGCGCCAACGCGAGCATCCTGCGCGCCTCGTTCGATGCGCCGGTGGCCACGATCGAGGTCGAGGGCTTCGATGTGCTCGAGGCGATGATCCGGGCACGACGGATGACCGATCGCGTGGGCATCGTCACCTATGGCCAGATCGACCCCCGGCTCGATGCGGTCAAGGGCCTGCTGCGCATGGAGGTGGCGCAGTACGCCTACCGGAATGCCGACGATGCGCAGCGACATTTCGAAGCGCTGCGACGCGACGGATTCGAGGTCATCATCGGCTCGAGCCTGGTCGTCGAGCTTGCCGAGCGCAACGGACTGCAGGGCCTGCTGGTCTACTCGCTCGACAGCGTTCGCCGCGGCATCGAGCATGCGATCGACCTGGCCCGGGCGGCGCACCTCGAAGCGGGGCGCTACGAGCAGCTCAACGGCGTGCTGCGCACCCTGCAGGACGCCATGCTGGCGGTCGATCGCGACCATCGCATCATTGCTGTCAATCCGCCCATGCAGAAGGCCCTCGGACGCGAGCGTGAAACGCTCGTGGGCACCCGGCTCGATGCGCTCGCTCCCGGGCTTTCCCTGCGCCGTACCCTGGAGACGGGCGAGGAGGAGCGGGCGAGGGTGCGCAACCTGATGTCGCACGACTGGGTCGTCACTCGGGCTCCCATCCGCGAGCATGGCGGGATCGTCGGGGCGACCATCACGCTCTACGACACACGCCTCATCCAGGAAGCCGACACCAGCCTGCGCATCCACCAGCGTACCCGCCAGCTGCGTGGGCCGTATCGCTTCGAGGACCTCCACGGCTCGAGCCCGGCCTTCCTGCGCGTGGTCCGCACCGCGCGCCGCTACGCGCGGACCGACCTGACCGTGCTCCTGGCGGGGGAAAGCGGCGTCGGCAAGGAGCTCTTCGCCCGGGCGATCCATGCCGAGAGCCCGCGTGCCGGGGAGCCCTTCGTCGCGCTGAACTGCGCGGCCTTCCCCGAGTCGCTGCTCGAGAGCGAGCTGTTCGGCTACGAGGAGGGCGCCTTCACCGGCTCGCGTCGGGGCGGCAAGCGGGGCCTGTTCGAAGCGGCTCACCGCGGCACGCTGTTCCTCGACGAGATCGGCGACATGCCGCTGCCATTGCAGACGCGCCTGCTGCGCGTGCTGCAGGAACGCGAGGTCACCCGGCTCGGCGGCACCGCCGCGGTGCCGATCGATGTGCGCATCGTCGTTGCGACGCACCAGCCGCTGCAGGAGATGATCGAGGAACGGCGGTTCCGCCAGGATCTCTACTACCGTATCAACACCCTGCGGCTCGCAATCCCGGCGCTGCGCGAGCGCAAGGGCGACATCGTTCCGCTCGTGCGGGGCATGGTCGCTCGCAGCCTGCACCGGCTCGACTGCGCGCTGCGCCCGGAGGCCGTGCTCGAGGCGCTCGCGCCGCACCTGCTCGCGTATCCCTGGCCCGGCAATGTGCGCGAGCTGGAGAATGTCGCCGAGCGCATCGCCGTCTACCTGCTGCAGTTCGACCACGAGGACGAGATCGATCTCGCCGGCCTCGCCGAAGACTGCCCGGAGATCTTTCCGTGCGAAGCCCCGCAGGTCCCGGGTGAGCCCGGGCTGTCGGTCCGCATCGAGACCGCCCTGCGCCGGGCGAACGGCAATCGCACGCGGGCGGCGCAGTACCTCGGCGTGAGCCGCGCCACCCTCTGGCGCTGGCGAAAGGCCCTGGAAGGGCCGGGCGCCTAAGCCGATGCCTGGTGCGAGCCGGCGGGCGCCTCGATATCGAATCCGTGCGAGCGCCAGGCTTCCAGGCCGCCGGCCAGGGGTCGTACACGCTGGAAACCGAGCTGCTTGAGCTGGCTTGCCAGGCGCGCCGCCGAGGCTTCGTTGGGGCAGTCGCAATAGATGACCACTTCGCCGGCGGTCGCGGGCGCGAGCTCGCTCACGCGAGCCACCTGCACCGCGCCCGGAATCCAGCCGGTGGCGGCGCGTTCGGCCTCGCTGCGCACATCGACCACCAGCGGCCTTTGGGGATCATCGAAGAGGGCGCGCAGCTCCGCTGCCGTAATCCGCTCCATGCGAAGCTCGCGCATGAAGACCATGCGCTTCCAGGCCTTGTGCACGATGAAGGCAAGCAGGGCAACGAGGACCAGGCCGATGCCGATCCGGCCCAGTGAATCCAGCGTCAGCAGCGCCTCGTTGACCGCATCGTGGAACAGCGCTCCGGCTCCGACGGCCGCACCGGACCAGAGCAGGGCGCCCGCGCCGTCGTACATCGCGAAGCGATGCAGTGGCGTTCGCTGCTGGCCGGCAAGGGTGGTCCCGACCGCGGCGAAGCCCGGGATGAACTTGGCCAGTATCAGGGACGGCGGTCCCCATTTCGCATAGATCGCGCGCGTGCTCGACACGCAGCTGTCGGGCGATAGCGAGACCCGGCAGATCAGGCCGAGCATGTGGGAGCCAAAGCGCCGCCCGGCGTGATACCAGATGATGTCGGCGACCAGCGCCGCGACCGCCGCCACCAGCAGGATCGGCCAGACCGGCATCTGCTGTTCCACGGCCTGGGCGCTCGCGATGATGAGCGGGGGCCAGGCGGGGATGGGCAGTCCGCCCTGGTCGAGGAGCACGATGAGAAAGATGATCCACAGGCCGTGCGTGGCCAGCAGCTCATTCAGCGCTTCCATCGCCTAGCCGTATCGGTCCGCTCACCGGCGAGGGCGGGAAGCCGGCCTCGGGCCGGCCGCATTCACCACAGCCGCTGTTCACCGCTCATGCGCCTCGCGGAAGCACCGTCAGCACCCGGGCGATGAACTCGTGGTATTCCTCGAGGTACTTGCCCAGGAACGCGGCGGTGGATTCGTCCGCGATCTCGCCGGCCTCGTTGATCATGCCTTCGCGGAACTGGATATAGGCCTCGGGCGAATTCATCTGCGGCGAATTGAGGAAGCCAAGCACGCTGCGCAGATGTTGCTGGCCCACCGCCGTGCCGATCGAGCCCGGTGAAGTGCCGATCACGCCGGACGGAATATTGGCGAAGGAATTGCTGCCCCAGGGGCGGCTGGCCCAGTCGATCGCATTCTTGAGCGCGCCCGGTATCGAGCGGTTGTATTCCGGGGTGATGATCAGGATGGCGTCCGAGCCTTCGATGGCCTGCTTGAACTTGCGACCGACCTCGGGATAGTCGGCGTCGTAGTCGTAGCTGTACAGGGGCAGGTCCTTGAACGGAATCTCCTCGAACTGGAGCTGCGATGGCGCCAGCTTGAACATTGCGTTGGCGAGCTTGCGGTTGATCGATTCCGTGGCGAGGCTTCCGATCAGGTATCCGACCTTGTAGGTTTTCATCATCGACTCCGGGTGTGGGCACGAATGCATGCAGTCAGTCCGATGGTAAGTCAGACCATCAGGTCGGCGAGGGACTTCATGTCGTCGATCCACAAGTCCGGCTGATGGGGTGTCTCCCCGAATGGCCGCCTGCGACGGTCGATGAAGGCACTGTGCATGCCGGCTGCCTTCGCGCCCAGGCAGTCGAAAGCATGGTTGGCGACGAACAGTACCTCGTCCATGCGCACGCCCATCATCTCCGCCGCCCTGGTATAGGTCGCGACATGGGGCTTGAACGAGTTTGCCTCGGCCACCGAGATGACCTTGTCGAAGGGAATGCGGTGCCAGGCCTTCGCCGCTTCCAGCATGTCCGGATCGCCGTTGGACAGCACCACGATCTTGTAGCGTGTCTGCAGCCTGGCCAGCGCCTCGGGCACATCGGGGAAGCACTCCAGCTTCTCGATGCAGCCGACGAGGTATTGCACTTCCTCCTTGGTGTACTGGATGCCGGCGCGATCCATCGTATAGGCGACGGCGCGCTGCCCGATCTCGCGATACGACGTGTGCTCCCGATGGAGGAGGGCGTCGATCATGGAGTTCTCGAAGTGGGTGCGGCGCCACCAGGTGACGAAGGAGTTCGGATTCCCGGTCCAGCCCTTCTCTTCGAGGAAGGGTGTGGCGATCGCGACCAGGCCCTTCTGCATGTCGACGACGGTGCCGTACTGGTCGAACATGACGACCTTGATCTTGTCCTTGAGAGCGTCTGCAGATGCCATGGAAGACTCCGGATGAAAAAACAGGGGGGTGCTCGACTTCCGGGGAATCTAAGCGCGACAGGAAGATTGGTCCAATGGATGATTGGAATGGCATCATCAGTCGGACGAATAATGGTGGGCGCCATGCGAATCAATCTGCGCTCGATCGACCTGAATCTCCTGGTGATGTTTGACGTTCTCATGGTCGAGCGTCACGTCGCGCGTGGCGCGAGACGGGCCGCCATGAGCCAGCCGGCCATGAGCAATGCGCTGGCGAGGCTGCGTGCGCTCTTCAAGGATGAGCTCCTGGTGCGCACCTCCCAGGGCATGGAGCCGACACCTCGGGCCATCGAGCTCCAGGCATCCGTGCGCCGGATACATGTGGCATCGCTGTCGCGCTGAATCGGAAGAACTGGCCGGACAGGTAGCTGGCCTGTTTCCCGGAATGACGTCTAATGTATATTATGTAAACTCCGCAAGCTGCTCAGCCGCATCTTTCCCCGCTTCTGGTGGTACAGGCTAAGGTCACTAGAACCTTGGTCTGTCCCACCGAACGTTATCGACGTCCGGAATCAATCGGCTTCAGGCTCACCCAGCGTCGATGGAATGGCGCGTGCACTGTGCAGGATGTGCACGATCTCTATCCGATCGTGCTGCTGGATGAAGAACACTAGATAAGGAAAATGCTTCAGCGGCCAGTGTCGCAGGCCCGGAATGTCAAGCGTATGACCCCATCGCGGTGATCCGGTGTTCGGGTTCGACGTGATATGCGTGTAAGCGGCTTCGAGTTCGTTTGTGAAGCGCGTCGCGATCTGCTCTCCCGCTTCCTCGAGGAACCAGCCAAGCGCGGCCTCGACATCTGCGCGCGCCGGCGCCCGGAACACCAGAGGCTTGGGCTCCGGCACGGTCAGCTCAGGTCTTGTTGCGAGTGACGCCTGAACCAGCGGGGGCAGTCGACCGGTCTGACTTGGTTGCGTGATCGCGGATCCGCTGACGCAGGTCGTCGAAGTACGTTTTGTCGGCCACACCGACTATCGGTCCGGATAGCCCTTCGAGCATCAGCTTGCGCAGGTGTTCACGATCCCGTTCCTTGCGAATCAACTCCCGAACATACTCGCTGCTGCTGGTATAGCCGCGGCTGCCGACCTGCTGGTCGACGAAATCCTTGAGTTCCTCGGGCAGGGAAATGTTCATCGTGCTCATGCGGCTGAGCGTAACGGGCATGGCAAAGATTGGCAATACAGCAACAAACCGGGGTCGAACCTCATGTTCGTCCCCCGGCTTGCAATCTCCCCACGGCACCAGCCCGGTGCCGCCATACCGGCTACTTCGCGGCCTTGCGCGCGGCGCGCTTCGGGTCGACGGCGTTGCGGAACGCCGTACCCGGAACGAACTTGGGAACCTTGGCGGCGGGAATCTTCACGGCTTCGCCGGTGGCCGGGTTGTGCCCCTTGCGCGCGGCGCGCTTGACCTGCTTGAACGTACCGAACCCGACGAAGCTTGCGTCCTCGCCCTTCTTCACGGCGGCGACGATGGCGGTGAAGACGGAGTCCAGGATGCGCGCGGCACCGGCTTTCGTGAGGTCGTGCTCGCTGGCAAGCTTCTCGACGAGTTCGACTCGATTCATGGCATGGCTCCTTGAAAGATGCCCGGATTGGGAAAGCCCGCAAGAGTACCCGCCTGAGCGGCCCAAGAGCAAGACTATCGGCGCATTCCCGATGGGCTCGCCGTCCCGGAAAGCCCGACGCGGGCACGCCACGGGGTGGCGCTTCCTGCATACTCCACGGCTTCGTCAAGGAGGTCTTCCGTCGTGGCCGTCATGTTCGATTCCTTCGCTTCCCGTCTGCGCCTGCCCCTGGTCGCCGCCCCCATGCTGCGCATCTCCGGCGTCGACCTGACGGCGCAGGCATGCATCAACGGCGTCATCGGCTCGTTTCCGACCGTCAATGCCCGCGGACCGGGCGAGCTCGATTCATGGCTCACGCAGATCGAGGACCGCTGCGCCCGGGCCGAGCGCCCCACCGCCCCCGTGTGCCCGAACATCCTCATGCGCAGCGATCCCGAGCAGCTCGAGGCCGACATCGATGTGCTGCTCAGGCATCGCGTCGAGATGGTGCTGGCCAGTGTCGGATCGCCGGAGAAGTACGTGCAGAAGCTCCATGATGTGGGTTGCTTCGTATGGACCGACGTCGCTTCGATGCGCCATGTGGAGCGGGCGCTCGAATCCGGGGTCGACGGCCTGGTGCTGCTGAGCGCCGGCGCTGGCGGGCAGACCGGCTGGATCAACGGTCTGTCGTTCGTGCGCGCCGTGCGCAAGTTCTACGATGGACCCCTGATGCTCGCCGGGGGGATTTCCGATGGCCACGCCCTGCTCGCCTCCCGCGTGCTCGGTTGTCAGCTCGGCTTGATGGGTACGCGCTTCATCGCGACCGACGAGGCGATGGCGGTGGCGGGCTACAAGCAGATGCTGATCGACAGCACGATCGACGATGTCCAGCTGACCAAGGCGATCAGCGGGATCGATGCCAATTTCCTGCGGCCCTCCATCATCAACTGCGGGCTCGACCCCGAGGAAGTCGCGAAGCCGCTCTCGAAGGAACAGGCGCGGGCGCTCTTCAGCAGCTTCGCCGGCGGATTGGGTGGCCCCAAGCGCTGGGTGGACCTGTGGAGCGCGGGCCATACGGTCTCCGCGGTCGATCGCACCGGCCCGGTCGCCGAGCTGATCGACGAGATCGAGCGCGAATATCTCGACGCGCAGCAAGCCAGCCGGGCGATCATCGACGCCGACGTGGCTGGCGCAGCCGGCTGAACCGGCATTCGCTGGCGTGGTCGACATGACGCATTGCATAGCATTTGCGATACATTGCCAATCGGTCTTCGTCGCCGCCACTCGGCATCAGCGAGAGGATGACTATCACTGAGCCGAAACACCCAAGGCGTGCTCAGTCGATTGACCGCATCGCACGCGCCAGTCCCGTGGCGCCACGGGCCTCCAGCTGGTCCGCGGCGCCCTGGCGATCGCGGGTCTCCTTGTTCTGGCTCAGCTTCGACTTGCCCACGAGCGAGGTGAGCACGACTTCGATTCCGACGATCTTCTGCAGCATCTCGTCGATGTACTCGGGCGTGGAATCGCCCATCTTCCAGGGCCGCGTCTCGTTCGCTTCGTGGCGGCGGGTCAGGCGGGCGACGATGCCGCGCACGAAGCGCTCGTCGTCGTGCACCACCAGCGTGCCGTGGGCATGGACCACCTCGTAGTTCCAGGTGGGCACCTGGCGATGCGCTTCATGCTTGCTCGGGTACCAGTTCGGCGAGATGTAGGCTTCGGCACCGCGGAACACCACCATCACCGGGGCGCCGCTCGGGCAGCGCTGCCAGAGATCGTTGGCCCGGGCGACATGGGCGAGCAGTGTCCCGTGCGGGCCCTTGCCGGAATCGAATTCGAAGGGGATGTGGTTGGCATCCAGGCCTTCGGGTCCGTGCGTGACCAGCATCCCCAGCGGGTGCTCGTGGATGATCCGGTGCAGGGCTTCCGGCCGAGTCTCGGCGAAGTGCGGTGGCAGGTACATGGGGCGATGATACGGAATCCTTGAAGGCCCACTGTCTTCCAGAACCGGCACAATGGGAAGTGCCGGTTCCGGCTGGGCATCCGGATGCGTCGCGAGGCACCGGCCGATCTCGTCGAGGATCCCCGCCGGGGATGAAGCGGTATAGTGCAGCCCGGATTCGCCTCAGTCCCCTGCCCGCCCCCTGCCCCGCCGAGCACGACACGCCATGGCCGAAAAGAAGCGCATCTTCCGGGCAAGCCCCGCCGCCAGCAACAGGAACTCGCTCCAGAAGCTGCAGCGCACCCAGCGCTGGCTCAACCGCCTGATCAGCTTCCTGCTGTTCGCGAGCCTCGTCGCCCTGTCGAGCCTGGTGATGCGCGACCTCGAGCAGCTTTCGCCGCCTGTGCGCATGCTCGACATGCTGCAGGTCGACGAAGCCGAGCATACGAGCCTGCGCCAGGACATCGAAGCCGTTCGCGAGCAACTGGCCACGATGAAAGACACCCTGTCGGCGTCGCGCCAGGTGCGCGATGCCGCGCAGTCCCGCGTGCGCCGTGCCGAGGCAGAGTACGTCGACTGGCTGGCGCTGCGTTCGAGCACGGAGGCGCAGGAAACCAACCCGGAAGTCCAGGCGCGGCTGGCCGAACTCGGCGGCCTGCGCTCGGCCGAGCGACAGGCCAATGAGGTCGTCCTGGCCCAGGAGGGCGAGCGAAGCGGGCTTCAGCGCCGCGAGGCCGCGCTCGCCAGGACGCTGGGCACGCTCGAGCGCCGGGCATCCGAAAGGGCCCGGGAGGAGAACCGGGCCCGCAGCCTGAAGGCCTTCGGCATCCGGCTGGCCGTGGTGCTGCCGATCCTGCTGGCGGGAATCTATCTCTTCGCCCGCCACCGCAATGCCCGCTACGGCGCGCTGGTCTGGGGCTTCTCCTGGTTCGCGCTCTACGTCTTCTTCTTCGGCCTCGTGCCCTACCTGCCCAGCTTCGGAGGCTACATCCGGTTCATCGGGGCGGTCGTGCTGGTCCTTGCCGGCGGTGTCTATTCCGTGCGCTGGTTCAATGCCTATCTCGCCAGGCGCCGCGAGGAACTGGCTCGCGATGCCCGGGAGCGCGCGCAGCACATCGACATGGACCAGGCGGTCGGCGCCTTCCGTTCGAAGACCTGCCCGTCCTGCGGACAGGATTTCTCGCTGAGCGGCCCGGCTCCCAATTTCTGTCTGGAATGCGGGCTGGAGCTGTTCTCGAAGTGCGACTGCGGTACGCTGAACTTCGCCTTCTTCCGGCACTGTTCGAACTGCAACCGACCCGTGGGCGGGAAAAGCGCCAATCCGAACTCGAACGGGATGTGATTGGCGTCCCGCCCCTCGGGCCCTTGCGTGGTCACTGCCGCAGCAAGGCCACCAGCGACGCTCCGACGCCGGTGATGCTCTCGCCGGCCACCAGTCCCGCCGCCACGACGATCGCGAAGCGGTCGGCGTAGTCGCGCGAGCACCGCCCCAGCAGCCAGACGAGGATCGCGCCGGCGCCCATGACGAACGATATCGACGCCGGAACGATGAACGCGAGCCCGAGCGCTGCGGAGCTCGGCCACCACCTCAGTCGCTGCACGGGCAGCAGCGCCTCGAACGTACCGAGCGCGACGCCGGCGACCGCGCCCAGGAGCATGGCCCAGCGGCTGTCGACTGGGATCGTGCCGATTCCGCCGGTCAGCGCCTCGGCGACCGCTTTCCAGGTCGCGACGGCTGGCGCAGGCCATTGCGCGGTGATCAGCATCGCCTGCGGATCCGGGATCAGCAGCTGGTAGGCGAGCACGCCGACCAGGCTTCCCAGCAGGATCCCGAGGCATTGCCCGATCGCCTGGCGCGACGGCGATGCGCCGATTGCGTTACCGACCTTGAGATCGTTGAGCAGGTCGGTGCACTGGCCGGCGGCGCCGCCCGCGGTATTGGCGCTCATCAGGTTGATTGCGACCTGCCCCGGGGCCAGCGCGCCGTACGTGAGCTGCGACAGCTTGCCGATCGCGCCGATCGGTGGAATGCCGGTCGTGCCGACGACGCGTGCCGCGACGATCGCGAGCAGCACGGCCAGCGGCACGGACGACGCGGCGAGCAACGGGTCGATGCCGAACAGCGTCACCTGCAGGGCGATCACCAGCGTCGCTGCCAGCAGCAGTGCGAACGCCGGCAATCCCGGCCGCCGCCGCAGCCCGACATGCGGCAAGTCGGTTTTCGGCGGTTCGCCTTCCGGCGACCCGGCACGCGTCGGCCGGGGCGGTCGACGGGTGGCCGTCCGCCGTTCCCGCACAGCCCGCAGTCCGAGAGAACTGAGCGTCGCGCAGACCATCAGGCCGACGCCCGGCCACAGCAGCCATTCGACCAGCGTGGCGAACTGCGGTCCGGTGGCGCCGGCCGGTACATCGACCCAGCCTGCGTGCAGCAACCACGGCGCGATCGCGCCCCAGGCGAGCAGCGCGCCGGCCACCAGCGACAGCCCGACACGCAGCCCGACGATACCGCCGAAGCCGAGCAGCAGCAGGGACGGTTCGGCGGTGAACGTCAGTCGTTCGAGCATCGGCGACGGCGCCCATCGCGGCAGGGTCCAGGCGAGATCGGCGAGCTTCACCAGCGATGACAGCGTGGCCGCGGTGCCGAGTGCCGCAACTCGTTTGCCCGCTTCCGCGCCCTGCCCGTAGATCTCCTGCAATGTCGCCAGCGTGGCCATGCCTTCCGGAAATCGAAGCTCGGTACCGACGACGAACGACGGCCGCAAGTACCAGGCGACCCAGACCCCGAGAAAGCTCACCGAGAACACCCATGCGACCAGCGCCAGGGTGTCGGGCGCGTGTCCGGTGAGCATGGTGTAGGCCGGGATCGGCGCAACCAGTCCGCCGGAGATGATCGATGCCGCCGCCGATGCCGTCGTCTGGTTGATATTGCTTTCGTGCATCGACCAGGCCGGTTGGCCGCGCCGTCGCCCCGGACCGTTCCAGAACGCGAATCCGAGCAGCAGCGCGATGATCGACATGTTGAACGACCAGCCGATCTTCAGCCCCGAATAGACGTTCGACGGCGTCAGGAGCGCGCCAAGCACCAGCCCGGTCAGCAGTGCCCGGAGGGTCAGCTCGCGATGGCGGTTCATCGATGCCCCGGTAACGGAAAGGCGTCACCTTAACCCGGCGCGGGGTGCCTGCTGCCGTGCTGACGGTATATTGCAGCCTCGGGCTTCCGTTTCAACTCACGCCTTCGAATCATGAATCTCCACAGCAAGCTGCTGCAGCGCGCCGCCGAAGGCCGTCCGATCCGCATCGCCCTGATCGGCGCGGGCAAGTTCGGTTCCATGTACCTTGCCCAGGTGCCACGGATGCCCGGTGTGCATCTGGTGGGCATCGCCGATCTCCTGCCCGATCGGGCCATGGCCAGCCTCGAGCGTGTCGGCTGGAAGCCCGGCCAGGCCGGGGCCGCTTCGATCGACGAGGCCCTGCGCGACGGCACCACCTGGCTGACCGACGACTGGCAGGCCCTGGCCGGCGATCCGCGCATCGATCTCCTGGTGGAGTGCACCGGCAATCCGATCGCGGCGGTCGACCACATCCTCGCTGCCTTCGCGGCGGGCAAGCATGTCGTCAACGTCACCGTCGAAGCCGATGCCCTTTGCGGGCCGATTCTCGCGAGGAAGGCCGCCGAGGCGGGCGTCGTCTACTCGCTCGCCTACGGCGACCAGCCGGCCATGATCTGCGAGCTGGTCGACTGGGCCCGCACCTGCGGCTTCCCGGTGGTGGCCGCAGGTCGCGGCCACAAGTGGCTGCCGCATTTCTCGCAGTCCACGCCGGAGACGGTCTGGGGCTACTACGGCCTGACGCCGGAACAGGCCGAGCGCGGCGGCCTGAATCCCAAGATGTTCAACAGTTTCCTCGATGGATCGAAACCATCCATCGAATCTACCGCCGTATCGAACGCCACCGGCCTTGCGGTGCCCAGCGACGGCCTGCTCTACCCGCCCGCCAGCATCGAGGACATCCCCTTCGTGACGCGCCCGCGCAGCGAGGGCGGCGTGCTCGAGAAGAAGGGCATGATCGAGGTGATCTCCTGCCTGGAGCCCGATGGCCGCGCGATTCCCTACGACATCCGCATGGGCGTCTGGGTGACGGTGGAAGGCGATACCGAGTACATCCGCAACTGCTTCGAGGAATACAACGCCCATACCGATCCCAGCGGCCGCTATTTCACGCTCTACAAGCGCTGGCACCTGATCGGGCTGGAGGTCGGGATGTCGGTGGCCAGCGTGGCGCTACGCGGCGAGCCCACCGGCGTGGCCAGCGGCTGGAATGCGGACGTGGTGGCCACCGCCAAGCGCGACCTGCGCCCCGGCGAGCTGCTCGATGGCGAAGGCGGCTACACGGTCTGGGGCAAGCTGCTGCCCGCCGCGACCTCGCGGCGGATCCAGGGCCTGCCCCTGGGGATGGCCCATGACATCAAGCTGGTGCGTCCGGTGGCGAAGGGCCAGCCGCTGTCCTGGGACGATGTCGCGGTCGACAGCGGCTCGCAGGCCTGGCGGCTGCGCCGGGAGATGGAGTCGGGCTTCGGCCCGACCGCGGTCACCGACCCTTGAAGACCGGCGCGCGCTTCTCGAAGAATGCCGCCATGGCCTCCTGGTGATCCTCGGTCATCGACGTGAGGATGTACTGGTCGTTGTCCATGTGACAGGTCAGGCGGTTCAGGGCCGTTGCCTGCTCGGTGATGGTGCGCTTGGACATCCGGACTCCGAGCGGCGGCAGCGCCGCCGCCTTGCGGGCCCATTTCATGGCGCACGCGAGGGCTTCGCCATCGTCGACGACCTCGTCGACCAGGCCCCAGCGGCAGGCCTCTTCGGCGTACACGCGCTCGCCGAAGATGATCAGCTGCTTGGCGCGCGACGGCCCCACCAGGTTGAGGATCCTCGGCTGGGCGTTCCAGTTCAGGTTCCATCCCAGGGGAATTTCCGGAAGGCGGACATGCGCGCCCCGACCCGCGATGCGGAAGTCGCAGGATACCGCCAGCGCCAGCGCACCGCCGATGCAGAAGCCTTCGATCGCCACGATGGTGAGCTGGTCCAGGGCCTCCCAGGCGGCGCAGGTCGTCGGCGCCAGGCGCAGCAGCTCGCGCTTTTGCAGCAGTGGCGCGGTGCGCCGGGCCTTGTGACCCGGATCGTTCAGGTCGGCGCCCGACGAGAACACCGGGTCGCCGGTCAGGACGACCGCGCTGGTCGTGAAATCCTCGCGCAGGCGGTAGGCAACCTCGCGCAAGGACTCGATCGCCTCCACCGACAGCGCATTGAAACGATCGCCACGCCGTAGTGTCGCGACGGCGATGTGGTCCTCGATGACGACGCTTACCGGTCCGATTTCAAACGATTCCGACATCAGTGGTCCTGCCTCCTGCGGATGTGATGACTCGGGCGCACATGCTACATGCGTCCGCTGCCTGCCCCCAGGGCATGCAGTGCGATGCAGCCCTTCAGCCGGTGGCGGGGCACCGTCTGGATCTCGCGCAGGAGTTCGTGCGTGACCCTGCCGAGTCCGAAGCGCTGCCGGAGCGTTTCCTGCATGTGCAGCAGCAAGCTGGTCGCCATCTCGGCATCGGCCAGCGCCCGGTGGTGGCGGCCCGCCACCGGCAGGCCATGGAACTCGATCAGCTTGCCGAGCTTGTGGCTGGGGGCTTCGGGATGGATGCGACGCGACAGCAGCAGCGTGCAGGCGAACTCCTGCCGCCGCGATGTGCCCAGGCGGGCGAGCTCGGCGTCCCAGAAGCGGCGATCGAAGGAGGCGTTATGGGCGACCAGGGGATGCGTGCCGACGAAATCGGCGACCTCCCCCATCACCCGCGCCGCCGGTGGCGCGGCGCGCACCATCTCGTTGCTGATGCCGGTCAGCTCCTCGATGAAGGGCGGCACCCGGACGCCGGCGTTCATCAGGCTCTGGTAGCGGTCGACCACCCGCCCTTCGCGCACCAGGACCGCCGCGATCTCGGTGGCGCGGCCGCCGGTGTCGGGCGACATGCCCGTGGTTTCGAAGTCGATGACGGCGACGATATCCATTGCGGGGACCGATGTGGAAAGGGGCTCGCCCCGGCTATGGCGCGAAATCGAAGTTCGCCACCGCGTCGCCCATGCGGATCTCGACGGCACGGGTCTGGACCGGGCGACCGGGCAGCGCCGCCTCGATCGTGTATCGACCGGCCTGGCCGATGTCGGGCGAGAAATCGTGGTCGTCGGCCTGCGCGTCGTAGTTCGCCAGCATCGGCGCCTGGACCGGCAGGCGCAGGCTGAATCCGCCGTCGGCAGCATCGACCGGTCGCGAGCCGGCCTCGATGACATGGGTGCCGACGCCCTGCAGGGCGCTTGCCTGCGCCGCGGGGATCGCGAGGCCGCCGAGCAGCCCGATCCGGCCCGATACGCTGCGCATGCCGCTTGTCACCAGGGTGATCGGCTGTTCCTGGGCGACGACCGTCGTCCGGCTGGCGCTGCGCACCGGCACGCCGGCGAGCAGCATGTTGGTCCGTCCCTCGGCCCGGATCACCAGGTCGTGGGTTCCGCTGGGCGCCGGCGAGAGCAGGAAACGGCCCGTGGCATCGGTCGTGGTGGTGCGCAGTACATGACCGGCCTGCTGCAGGCTCACGACCGCACCGTCGGCCGGCAGGTTCCCGAGTCGGCCGAGCACCGAGGACCCCTCCCCTTCGGGCCATGGCAGGAGACGCAGGGTCGGCTCGAGCAGGTAGTTGCCACCGCCCGCGTCCGGGACCACCGAGCGGCAGGCATCGAAGTCGAGCACGAGGTCGAGTCCTTCGTCGGCATCGAGGTCGCGATCGATGCGCACCAGCAGACCGGATTGTCGTGCGGGCGGCATGGCGAGGGGAAGCTCGCCCTCCCCCGGTTTCGTGACGGAATTCAGCAAGGGCCGGGTTGCCGTGTTGGGCGCGAGCACGAGGCGCAGCTGCTGGTAGCGGCCGACCGGAATACGGGTGGCCCCGAGATCCTCGAGCACGCCGTTGTCCATCGCCATCAGGTCGATCCGGCGCGTCGCGTCGAGTTTCAGCGTCCGCCAGCCCAGCGCGTCCTCGCCGGCGATCGGCGACTGGTGGGGGTCGTTTGCGGGAGGGGGCGGAATCCTACGCTAAGGCTTTGGCCAGCGATATTCTCCGGTGAGATTGATGTGTTCCCATCCGAGCGGCGAAACATGGGCC
>JBAYRO010000005.1:0-76483 GCA_041676645.1 Burkholderiaceae bacterium
ACCGCCGCCTGGGCGACGATCGGGCCGAGATCGAGCGAGGACGTCACCAGGTGCACCGTCGCGCCATGCAGCCGCACCCCCGCCTCGAGCGCCCGGCGATGGGTATGCAGGCCCGGGAAGGCCGGCAGCAGGGAGGGATGGATGTTGACGATGCGCCCGGCGAAGCGCGTGACGAAAGCGTCGCCCAGTACCCGCATGAAGCCGGCGAGCACGATCCAGTCGACCCCGAGCGCCTCGAGGCGCTCGGCCAGTGCGGCATCGAAATCGGCCCGTTCGGCGAATCCGGTATGGTCGATGGCTTCGGTGGCCAGGCCCAGATCGGCCGCAGCCCGCAGGCCGGCCGCCCCGGGCCGGTTCGAGATCACCGCGACGATGCGCGCCGGCCACCGCTCCTGGCGGCAGCACTCGGCGATGCCCAGCATGTTCGAGCCTCGACCCGAGATCAGCACGGCGATTTTCTGCATCGCGCGATTCTAGCCCGTCCGGAAGCTGGCCACCGGGGCAGGTAGAATCAAGGGTTTTGCCGGACCCTTGCCGCCCGCCCTCATGGACATCTTCCGCCGCCTGCCGCCCGCCGACCAGCGCGCCGATTGCGCGCTGACGATAGGCAACTACGATGGCGTCCATCGCGGCCACCAGGCAGTGCTGGCCCGGCTCGTCGAGCAGGCCCGCAGCCGCGGGCTGGCGAGCTGCGTGCTCACCTTCGAGCCCCATCCGCGGGAATTCTTCGCGGCGCGCCATGGCGGCGAGCCGCCGGCGCGCATCCTCACCGAACGCGACAAGCTCGAGGCGCTTGCCGGCTGCGGCATCGACCGGGTCTGCATCGCGCGCTTCGACGAAGCGCTGGCCGGACTCTCCCCGCAAGCCTTCATCGACGAGGTCATCACCGAAGGATTGCGCACCCGCTTCCTGCTGATCGGCGACGACTTCCGCTTCGGCGCGAAGCGCGCCGGCGATGTCCACACCCTGGCGGCGGCGGCCACCGACGCCGGCTTCGAACTCGAGCAGCTCGGCAGCGTGATCGCCGACGGCGAGCGGATCTCGAGTTCGGCGGTACGCGCCGCGCTCGCGGCCGGCGACTTCGAGCGCACCGGGCAACTGCTCGGACGGCCCTACCGGATATCGGGCCGCGTCGCGCACGGGCGCAAGCTCGGGCGCAATCTCGGCTTTCCGACGCTCAACCTGCCGATCCCCTTTCCCCGCCCCGCCCTGGCTGGCGTGTTCGTCGTCCGTGTCCACGGACTCGGACCCGGGGCGCTGCCCGGCGTGGCGAGCCTGGGCACCCGGCCGGCGGTCGAAACCGACGGCAAGCCCGTGCTCGAGGTCCACCTGCTCGATTTCGACCGCGACGTCTACGGCGAGCTGGTCGGCGTCGAGTTCTGCCACAAGCTGCGCGACGAAGCGAATTTCGATTCGCTCGATGCGCTCGCCGTACAGATCGGCGCCGATGTCCGCCAGGCCCGCGACTGGCACGCGCGGCATCCGGCCGCCGATGCAGCGGGCCGCTGATCCACGGAACACACCAGAGAAGCATCGATGGCAAAAGCCGGCAAACCCACATCCCCGGACAATGCGGCCAAGGCCGCCAGCAACGGCTACCGCGACACGCTGAACCTGCCCGACACGTCGTTCCCGATGCGGGGCAACCTGCCCAGGCGCGAGCCGCAATGGACCCGCGAATGGCAGGAGAAGGGAATCTACCGAAGGATCCGCGCCCATTCCGTCGGCCGGCCGCTGTGGCAGCTGCATGACGGCCCGCCGTTCGCCAACGGCGACATCCACAACGGGCACGCGGTCAACAAGATCCTCAAGGACATCATCGTCAAGAGCCGCCAGATGGCCGGCTTCGACGCCCGCTACATCCCGGGCTGGGACTGCCACGGGATGCCGATCGAGATCCGCATCGAGAAGGAGCATGGCCGCGGCCTGCCGGCCGAGGAAGTGCAGGCGAAGTCGCGCGCCTACGCCACCGAGCAGATCGCGCGCCAGAAGGCCGGCTTCATCCGGCTCGGGGTGCTCGGCGACTGGGACGATCCCTATCTCACCATGGCGCCCGCCAACGAGGCCGACGAACTGCGGGCGCTGGGCAAGGTGCTCGAGCTCGGCTATGTCTACCGCGGCCTCAAGCCGGTGAACTGGTGCTTCGACTGCGGCTCGGCGCTGGCCGAGGCCGAAGTGGAATACGCCGATCGCACCGATCTCGCGGTCGACGTGGGCTTCCCCTTCCTCGCCGACGAAAGCGCTCGCCTCGCGAACGCGTTCGGCCTCGATGCGCTGCCGCTCGAGCGCGGCTTCTGCGTGATCTGGACCACCACGCCCTGGACCCTGCCCTCGAACCAGGCGCTCAACCTGCATCCGGAGATCGAGTACGCGCTGGTGCGCACCGACTTCGAGGGTGCGCCCTGCCTGCTGCTGCTGGCCGCCGAGCGGGTCGCGGCCTGCCTCGAGCGCTGGGGCCTGGCCGGCGGGATCATCGCGCGCTGCCCCGGCGAGGCGCTCGCCGGCATCCGCTTCTCGCACCCCTTCGCCGAACGCAGCTCGCCGGTCCTGCTGGGCGACTACGTCACCCTGGAGACCGGTACCGGCGTCGTCCATTCCTCGCCGGCCTACGGCGTCGAGGACTTCAACTCCTGCAAGGCGGCCGGCATGGCCGACGACGAGATCCTGCAGCCGGTGCTGGGCGACGGGACCTTCGCCGAATCGCTCGCCGACTTCGGCGGCCTCTCGATCTGGGACGCGAACCCGCGCATCGTCGAGCACATGAAGGCTCGCGGCGTGCTGCTGCACGTCGAGAAGTTCGTCCACAGCTACATGCATTGCTGGCGCCACAAGACGCCGGTCATCTATCGCGCCTCCTCGCAATGGTTCGCCGGCATGGACGTCGCCCCGCGTGACGGCGGCCCGACGCTGCGCGAGACCGCGCTGGCCGGCATCGAGGCCACCCGCTTCTACCCGGCCTGGGGCAAGCAGCGGCTGCACAACATGATCGCCAACCGGCCCGACTGGACGCTTTCGCGCCAGCGCCAGTGGGGCGTGCCGATGGCCTTCTTCGTGCACCGGCGGACCGGCGAGCTGCATCCCCGGACACAGGAACTGATCGAGCTCGTCGCCCGCCACATCGAACGCGAAGGCATCGAGGTCTGGCAGCGGCTCGACGGCGAGGCGCTGCTGCGCGAGGTCGGCGAACCGAATCCCGCCGACTGGGTGAGGAACCGCGACACGCTCGATGTCTGGTTCGATTCGGGCACCACCCACCAGACGGTGCTGCGCGGCTCGCACGCGGCCAAGAGCGCGTTCCCGGCCGACATGTACCTCGAGGGCAGCGACCAGCACCGTGGCTGGTTCCATTCCTCGCTGCTCACCTCGTCGATGCTCAACGGCTGTCCGCCCTATCGCGCCCTGCTCACCCACGGCTTCGTGGTCGCCGGCGACGGGCGCAAGATGTCGAAGTCGCTCGGCAACGGCATGGAGCCCCACGAGATCTACAACGAGCTGGGCGCCGAGATCCTGCGCCTGTGGGTGGCCTCGACCGACTACTCGGGCGAGCTCGCGCTCTCGCCCGAGATCCTCAAGCGGGTGGTCGAATCCTATCGACGGATCCGCAACACCCTGCGCTTCCTGCTGGCGAACACCTCGGACTTCGACATCGAGTCCGGCCTGCTGCCGGTCGACGAGCTCCTCGAGATCGACCGCTACGCGATCGCGATGACCGAAGCCTGGCAACAGGCCTGCGCCGCCGACATGGAACGCTTCGAGTTCCATCCGGTGATCGCCCGGCTGCAGATCTTCTGTTCGGAGGATCTCGGCGCCTTCTACCTCGACATCCTCAAGGACCGGCTCTACACCGCGGCCCCGGCCAGCCATGCTCGCCGCTCGGCGCAGACGGCACTCGTCCACATCACCCATTCCGTACTGCGCATCATGGCGCCGATGCTCTCGTTCACCGCCGAGGAGGCCTGGCCGATCTTCGCGCCGAGCGCCTGGCGCGAACAGGGCGAGACCATCTTCACCCAGACCTGGTATCGCTTTCCGGAAGTGGCCGACGCAGCCGGCCTGATCGCGAAATGGAACCGCATCCGGGCGCTGCGCGCCGATGTCATGCGCGCGATCGAGGAGCAGCGCATCGCCGGGAAGGTGGGTTCGTCGCTGCAGGCCGAGATCGTCCTGCGCGTGGGCGCCGAGGACCACGCCCTGCTCGCATCGCTGGGCGACGACCTGCGCTTCGTGACGATCACCTCGGCCACCCGGCTCGAGCCGGCCGCCGAGGGCGCGGAGCCGAGCATCGAGGTCAGCCCCAGCACCCGGCCCAAATGCGAGCGCTGCTGGCATTATCGCGACGACGTCGGCGCCGACCCGGCGCACCCGACGATCTGCGCACGCTGCACCAGCAACCTCCACGGCGACGGCGAAACCCGCCGCTTCGCCTGATGGCAGGCTCGCACCGCGACACGACGGCGGCAGCAGGCACGGCAGCCCTCGGGCGCTGGCTGCTGCTCGCGCTCGTCGTCGTCATCATCGACCAGGCGAGCAAATGGGCGGTGCTCGGGCGCTTCGCGTACGGCGAGCGCCTGAACCTGGTTCCGGGCTGGTTCGATTTCACGCTGGTGTACAACACCGGGGCCGCGTTCAGCTTCCTCGCCGGCGCGGGCGGCTGGCAGCGCTGGTTCTTCACCGCCCTGGCGGTCATCGCCTCGGTGGTGATCGTCTTCATGCTGCGTCGCCATGGCGGCCAGCCCCTGTTCGCAACCGCACTCGCCCTGATCATGGGCGGCGCGATCGGCAACGCCATCGACCGCATCGTCCACGCCAAGGTGGTCGACTTCCTGCTCTTCTACCGCGGCGACTGGTACTTCCCCGCCTTCAACCTCGCCGACAGCGCAATCACGCTGGGCGCGATCCTGCTGATCGTCGACGAACTGCTGCGGATACGAAAAAATGCACGAAAAAATGGGGTCAGACTCGATTAATTAATCGAGTCTGACCCCATTTTTTCGCAGCAGCTCGATCCGCTCGCCGGTCATGGGATGGGTGCGCAGGTAGCGGCGCCAGTCGGCCTGATCATCGCTCACGGCTTCGCCGATCTCCTCGTCGCCGAGCAACTCGAACAGGGCGATCAGGGGCTCCACCGAGAGTCCGGCCGCGCCCAGGATGCGGGCGGCCTCGCGGTCGGCGTCGCGCTCCAGCTCGCGGGTGTAGTCGAGGCCGCCCAGCACGGTGGGCACCACCGCCGCCAGGGTTCCGATGTCGCCCCAGATGGCCGAAGCGGCGACGGCCAGCACCGAAACCTTCAGCAGCCGGCGGGTCAGGTGATGCCCGCTCATGTGGCCGTACTCGTGCGCGAGGACACCGAGCAGCGCCTCGTCGGCCACCGCCGACTCGATCTCGTCCGCGGCGAGGACGATCTCGTCGGTGACGACGATGAATCCGCCCGGCAGGGCGAAGGCGTTGGCGCCGATCGCCGTCCCGGACCGGAAGAGCAGTGCGTCGGGAACCGGTTCCTCGCCGGCGCGCCCCAGCATGCTGGCGAAGCGGGAGCGGATCTCCTCCTGGCGCGCCTCTGGCAGCCGGCTCGACTCGGCCAGCCCGTCGTCGAGCCAGGCCACCGCCTCCCTGCCGAGCGAGCGCTCGATGACCGCGGGCACCAGCGGCGCCGCCAGGCTGGCCGCCCAGGGCAGCACCCAGCGATAGCCGGCATAGAGGCTCACGATGGTCAGCACCAGCGCCAGCAGCGCCAGGGACCAGCGCTGCGACATCAGCGATGCCGGGTTCTCGCGCAGGCCGGCATCGCGGGCCGCCCGCCAGAGCGCGCCGGCATCGTCGGCCTCGACCTGTCCGCCGCCGCGCAGGTGGATGATCGGCTGGCCATGCTCGATGCGCTCGGGCAGCCGGTAGTGATCGCGCGCCGCCCGGCGCTCGAACTCGGGCGCGACGACCACGAGGATGTCGGCATCGAAGCGCATCGCCACCGGCACCGGGGTACTGATCCGGCCATCGAAGTAGCGACCGAAGAAGACTGCCGGCGTCGTCATATGCCGATGTCCAGGTCGAAGAGGTCCGCGGCCTCCTCGCCGAAGGCCGCCACCTGTTCGCGCTCGCCACCGACGATGCGGTCGAGATCGCCGAGCACCGCGACTTCGACCGATTGCAGGCGATAGTGAACGATGCGCACCTTGGCGAAGGGGAGGAAGAGGCCGAGCGTCGCCATGACCAGCACGAGATTGCTCATCCTGATCGCCCAGAGCCGGTGGACCTTCAGGCGCGAGACGAAGCGATGCGGGCCGATCCGGGTGCGGTTCCACACCAGGTTCTGCGTTCGCACGAGGAAGTACGGGCGCACCACCATCCAGGCCAGCCAGAAGCCGACCGCGGCGAGTATCCCGAGGCCGGCCAGCGCCGGGCCACCGCGCGGCGCGCTGGCGGCGACCTCGATCGCATTGCCGATCCCGCCGATCGCCACGATCACGGTCGCGAGCAGCAGGAAGAATCCGAGCACCACCGCGACCGCGAGCAGGGCGCTGCGCAGATAGACGCCATAGAACGATCCGACCCTCGCGGCAAAGCGCGCCGGCAGCATGCCGAGGCAGGCGTTGCCGTGGTGGTAGCGCTTGAGTCGATGGTGCAGCAGTGGCAGCAGCGCGTAGCTGCCGATGCCCGCCACCGGCAGCAGCAGCGCCAGCATGAGCTCCGATTCGCGCCAGAGCGCGATGGCGACAGCGATGCCGAGCAGGAGGATCCATGCCAGCACCGGCAGCATCAGCGCCCGGTAGGCTTGCCCGACGGTGCCGAGGAATCCGAAACGGATGCCGCGCCAGCTGGTATTGGCATGCCGGAAGCGCAGGGCGCGATGCACGATCCAGGGCAGCGCCAGCAGGTAGGCGAAGAGCAGCGCGAGCGCGGCCAGCGGTTCGAGCTCGGCGGCGATGACGAAGACCACCAGCACGCCGATCGCGACGATCCTGCCGAGGAGGATCGCCGATGGCCGCGCATGGTAGTCGAAGGCCGAGCCGGCAAGCCGGGTGTTGCGGTGGAAGTAGCGCTGCCGGCGTACCTTGGCCCAGGCCGAGTAGACGCCGAGGCTCAGGATCGAGAGGAGCAGGTTGACGATCCAGATCCGGAAGTATTCACCGCCGGTGCCCGTGAAGACCATCGGGCGCAAGCGGCCCGCGGCGCCGGACGGTGCGCCCCCTGGCGAGGGCCCGTCCGGCAGTCGGTCCATGCTCGATCGCCCGGCTCGCTCAGGCGACGCTGGCAAGCACCTTGCGAGTCGTCTCGACGATGCGGTCGATGTGCTTGCCCTCGAGGATGAGGGGCGGCGACATCGCCAGGGTGTCGCCGGTGTAGCGCATCAGCACGCCGGCCTCGAAGGCGGCGACCATCGCATCGTAGGCGCGCGCGCCCACCTTGCCGTCGCGCGGCGCGAGCTCCACCGCGCCGATGATCCCGAGGTTGCGGATGTCGACGACGTTCGGGCAATTGCGCAGGGAGTGCAGCGCATCGGCCCATTCCTGCTCGAGCGTGGCGCCGCGGGTGAGCAGCTTCTCGCGCTCGTAGATATCGAGCGTGGCCAGGCCGGCCGCGCAGGCGACCGGATGGCCCGAATAGGTGTAGCCGTGGAACAGCTCGATCATCGGCTCGGGACCGGTCATGAGGGCGTCGTGGATCGTGCCCTTCATGAAGACCGCGCCCAGGGGCACCGCGCCGTTGGTGATGCCCTTGGCGGTGGTGAAGAGATCGGGCTCGACACCGAAGTACTGCGAGGCGAAGGGCGTGCCGAGCCGGCCGAACCCGGTGATGACCTCGTCGAAGATGAGCAGGATGCCGTGCTTGTCGCAGATGCTGCGCAGGCGCTCCATGTAGCCCTTGGGCGGCACCAGCGCACCCGTGGAGCAGGCCACCGGTTCGATGATGACGGCGGCGATGGTGTCGCCGTGCAGCGCGACCAGTCGCTCGAGCTCGTCGGCGAACCCGGCGCCGCCATGCTCGGGCAGGCCACGGGAGAAGGCGTTGCGTTCGGGGTCGTGGGTATGCGGGAGATGGTCGCAATGGGGCAGCAGTGAATTCGCGAACATGCGCCGGTTGGCGACCATGCCGCCGACCGATATGCCACCGAAGCCGACGCCGTGATAGCCACGTTCACGGCCGATCAGGCGGGTGCGATGGCCGTCGCCGCGGGCGCGGTGGTAGGCGAGCGCGATCTTCAGGGCGGTATCGACCGACTCGGAGCCCGAGTTGGTGAAGAACACCTTGTCGAAGGCCGCCGGCGCGATGTCGACCAGCTTCGAGGCGAACTCGAACGCGACCGGATGGCCCATGTTGAAGCCGGGAGCGTAATCGAGCGTACCGAGCTGGGCCGCGACGGCGTCGACGATCTCCTGGCGTCCGTGGCCGGCGTTGACGCACCACAGGCCGGCCGAGGCATCGACGACTTCGCGTCCGTCGGGCGTGTAGTAGTACATGCCACGGGCCTGCGCGATGATTCGCGGGCTGGCCTTGAACTGGCGGTTGGCCGTGAAGGGCATCCACCAGGAGGACATGTCGATTTCGCTCATGGGGCGGACGGCGGCGCGATCGGGTGCGTTCATGGTCTCTGACTCCTCGAATGACCCCATGGTGCCACGGGTAGCCCCCCTTGCCCAGTCGGGCTAAACTGGCCGGCCCTCGACCGCCAGGGCCCCGATGCGCGCCACGATCGACATCCTCGCGAAGCTGGTCGCCTTCGACACCATCAGCAGCCGGCCGAACCTCGCCCTGATCGACTGGGTCGCCGACTACCTGGCCGGCCTGGGCATCGAATCCTGGATCCAGCACGGCGACCGCCCCGGCCACGCCAACCTGTTCGCCACCATCGGTCCGGCCGGCGTTCCCGGCGTGATGCTCAGCGGGCACTCCGATGTCGTGCCGGTCGAAGGCCAGCAGTGGCGCACCGACCCCTTCGTCCTGACGCAGGCCGATGGTCGCCTGTACGGGCGCGGCGCCGTCGACATGAAGGGATTCATCGCCTGCGTGCTCGCGCATGCGCCGCGCTTTCGCGATGCCGGCCTGAAGCAGCCGGTGCACATCGCGCTGTCGTACAACGAGGAAGCCGACATGCACGGCATGCGCATCCTCGCCAGGCATCTGGCCAGTGCGCCGGTACGACCGGCCGCCTGCGTGATCGGCGAACCGACCTCGATGCAGGTCGTGGTCGCCAACAAGGGCGCGGCCATCTACCGTGTGCGGGTACGCGGCCATTCGGTGCATTCCTCGCTGCGCGATGCCGGCGTGTCGGCGGTCGAGGTCGCCGCCGAACTGGTGGCGTTCATCAACCGGCTCGGCGAACGCCTGCGCGAAGCCGGCCGGGACGAAGCCTTCGAGTTCCCGCACACCAGCGTGCATGTGGGCATGATCGCCGGCGGCACGGCGCACAACATCACCGCGCGCGACTGCGAATTCGTCTTCGAGATCCGCGCCTTGCCGGGCGTGACCGCCGCCACGCTGCTCGAGCAGGTGCGCGACCATGCGGAATCGGTGCTGCTGCCGCCGATGCGCGCGATCGCGCCCGACTGCGCGATCTCCTTCGAGGAAATCGTCGATGCGCCCGGCCTGGACGAGCGCGGCAACCGCAGTCTGGCCGAAGCGCTGATGCCGTTGTGCGGCTGCCGGGCGCCGCGCCGGGTGAGCTTCGGCACCGAGGCCGGTTTCCTGGTCGCCGCCGGCGTGCCGACCGTGGTCTGCGGCCCCGGCGACATCGCCATCGCCCACCAGCCCGACGAATACGTCGAGACCAGCCAGCTCGAGGCCTGCTCGCGCTTTCTCGATGCGCTCACCGACCGCCTGCGCGCTTCACCCCTGACCTGAATCAATGGCGGCGCACCGGGCCCCGGGGAAACACTTCATCGCTGTGCGAAAATAGGGGGATTTGACAACCTCCGTCCCGATGAGCTTCTGGATCATCGCCGCGCTCCTCGTCTGCGCGGCCACCGCCGCCCTCGTGTGGCCTCTTCTCGGCGCCCGCATCGCGCAGGATCCGGAATCGACCGATTCGGGTCGTCGCCTCGCCGTCTACCGTGATCGTCGCGCCGAGATCGAGCGCGAACGCGTCGCCGGCCGCCTGAGCGATGCCGAGGCGAAGATCGCCGAGGACGAACTGCTCGACGAAGTCGCCGCCGGCTTCGACGAGGCGAGCCCGCAAGCGGCGGCCCCGACCCCGGCCGCACGCCGGCCGGTCTGGGCCCTGTCCGTCGCGATCCTGCTGCCGCTGCTGGCCCTGCTCACCTACCAGCAGGTCGGCGCGCCCGATGCAAGCAGCGCCGAGGGGCGCGCGCGCATGGCCGCGGCCACGACGACCGACGAGGTCGCCGAAGTACAGGCGGCGGTCGACGAGTTCGCGGCACGGGTGGCGGCCGAGCCCGACAACGGCGAGGCCTGGGCGATGTACGCCGCCGCCAACAAGCTCATCGGCGAGAACGAAACCGCGATACCGGCCTTCGAGCGCGCCCTGTCGCTGCTGGGCCCCCATGCGCGCCTGCTCGCTGAACTCGCCGAGGCGATCGCCATCACCCAGGGCGGGCGTTTCGCCGGCCGGCCCACCGAACTGCTCGCCCAGGCCCTGGAGGTCGATTTGCACGACGCCAAGGCCAACGGCCTGATGGGAGCGGCGATGTTCCAGGCCGGCGACATGGGCCGCGCCCGCGACCATCTCCAGATCCTGCTCGGCCAGCTCGACCCGGCCAGCAAGCAGGCGGCCCAGATCCGCGAAGTCCTCGCCGACATGGGCGGCGACCCCGGCGCCGCCGGCCAGGCGCCGGCGCCCGCCGCGCCCGGGCCGGTCCTGGTCGCCGGCCGCGTCGAGATCGACAACGCGCGGCTGGCCGCGCTGCCGGCGGGCGCCACCGTGTTCGTCAGCGCCCGGTCGCCATCGGGGCCACGCATGCCCTTTGCCGCGATCCGCAAGCCGCTGGCCGAGTTCGACGGCCGGTTCTCGCTCGACGACGGGCAGTCGATGGTCGAACAGCGCCAGCTCTCCGATGCCGGCGAAGTGGTCGTCGAAGTGCGCATCAGCGCGAGCGGCGATGCCACCCCGAGCTCCGGCGACCTCTTCGGCGTCAGCGATCCGGTCGCGCCCGGCGACCCCCGGGCCACCGAGCTGCTGGTTCACATCGACCAGGTCGTGCCATGAACGGCGCGGCCGCCGTCGGCGAGGATCGCCTCGAGGTGGAGGATCTCGCCTGCGCCGCCGGCATCCGCATCCTGTTCGACGGCGTCGGCTTCACGCTCGGGCCGGGGCAGTGGATCCGCCTGCGGGGCCCCAACGGCTGCGGCAAGTCCACCCTGCTGCGCGCCCTCGCGGGGCTCGGCCGGCCGGTCGGCGGCACGGTGCGCTGGCGCGGCGCGCCCACTTCCGATACGCGCGAGCAGTGGCACGCCGCGTTCGCCTACCAGGGCCACCTGCCGGCCTGCAAGGATGGCCTCAGCGCTGCCGAGAACCTGCACTGGCAGCTCGCGCTCGATGGCGAGGCGAGCTCGCCGGCGCGCCTGCGCGAACTGCTCGGGCGCGTCGGCATCGAGCGCCAGGCGCGCCTGGCCTACCAGCGCCTGTCGGCCGGCCAGCGGCGCCGGCTCGGCCTCGCCCGCCTGGTGGCGCTGCACCGGCCCCTGTGGCTGCTCGACGAACCGACCACGGCGCTCGATGCCGACGGCCAGGCGCTCTTTGGCGAGCTGCTCGATGCCCACCTGGCCGCCGGCGGCCTCGCGATCTGCGCCACCCACCTCGACCTCCCGGTCGGGGCCGCGGCGATCCCGCTCGAGCTGGGCGGCAGGCGCGGGGCATGAACGCCGGCGCCGCGATTCTCTGGGGCCTGCGCCGCGATCTTGCGCTGGCGATGCGCTCGCGCGCCGAGATCGCGATCGTCCTCGTGTTCTTCCTGCTGGTCACCAGCCTGTTTCCGCTCGGACTCGATCCCGATCCGGTGCTGCTCTCGAAGATCGCCCCCGGGATCGCCTGGGTCGCCGCCCTGCTCGCGAGCCTGCTCGGGCTGCCGCGGCTGTTCGCCGGCGACCATGCCGACGGCAGCCTCGAGCAGATCGCGCTGGCCGCCGCCCCGCTGCCCGCACTGGTCGCCGGCAAGGTGCTCGCGCACTGGGTGGCCACCAGCCTGCCCCTGGTCCTGCTGGCGCCACTGGTCGGGATCCAGTTCGGCCTGGAGCCGGTTTCCACCGGCATCCTTGTCGCCACCCTGTTGCTCGGCACTCCGGTGCTCGCCTGGCTGGGCGCCATCGGCGCCGCGCTCACCCTCGGCGCCCGGGGCGGGGCCGCCCTGCTCGCGCTGCTGGTGCTGCCGCTGGCGGTCCCGGTGCTGGTGTTCGGGGCGGGGGCGGTCGAGTCGAGCCGTGCCGGCCTGGGCGCCCAGGCCCACCTGTCCCTGCTCGCGGCAGGGGCTATCCTGTCGACGGTCTTCGGTCCGTTCGTCACCGCCCTGGCGGTTAGAATCTCATTCGAGTGATATGGCAGGCAGCGGATTCTTCAGATTCTCCTCCCCGGCGAGCTTCTTTCCCCTCGCCGGCAGACTCGTGCCGGTCTTCGGGTGGCTGGCCGTCCTGCTCACCGTCGTGGGCCTGTACATCGGCTTCCTGGTCGCGCCCACCGACTTCCAGCAGGGCGAGTCCTACCGCATCATCTTCATCCATGTGCCGGCGGCCTGGATGGCGATGTTCACCTATCTCGTGATCGCCGGCTGGAGCGCGGCCTCGCTCGTCTGGAACACCCGGCTCTCGGCCATGATGGCCCAGGCGCTGGTGCCGACCGGCGCAATGTTCGCCTTCATCTCGCTCTGGTCGGGCGCGTTCTGGGGCCGGCCCACCTGGGGTACGTACTGGGTCTGGGATGCCCGGCTGACCTCCACCCTGATCCTGCTGTTCCTGTACATCGGGCTGATGGCGCTGCGCTCGGCGATCGAGGACCCGCGCCGCGCCGACCGGGCCTGCGCGGTGCTGGCCCTGGTCGGCTCGGTCAACGTGCCGATCATCTATTTCTCGGTACAGTGGTGGAACACGCTCCACCAGGGAGCCAGCGTCTCGCTCACCGCCGCGCCGACGATGGCGGCAACCATGCTGGCCGGGATGCTCGTCATGAGCGTCGCGGCCTGGGCCTACACGATCTCGGCGGCCCTGCACCGGGTACGCTCGATCATTCTCGAGCGCGAAGCCCACGCCCGCTGGACCCGGGAGGTCGCACGATGATCGAATGGCTGTCGATGGGCGGCTACGCCTACTACGTCTGGATGTCGTACGGGATGCTCGCGATCGCGATCGCGATCGAGGTGTTCGCCCTGGTGGCACGCCGCCGCCGCGCCCTCGAGCAGGTCGAGCAATACGACGAAGAAACAGGATTCACGGAAGAAGCCACATGACGATCAAGCCACGCCACCGACGTTTCGCCTGGGTCGCCGCCGGACTGGTGGCACTGGGCATCGCCGCCGCGCTGGTGCTCAATGCACTGGGCAGCAACATGTCCTGGTTCATCACGCCGACCGAAGTCGCCGAAGGCAAGGCGCCGGCCGAACGCAACTTCCGGATCGGCGGCCTGGTCGAACCGGGCAGCCTCCAGCGCGCCGACGACCGCGTCGGCGGCACCTTCCGGGTCACCGACGGCAACAATGCCATCCTGGTGAGCTACACGGGCATCCTGCCCGATCTCTTCAAGGAAGGCCGGGGCGTCGTCGCGCAGGGACGCCTGACCGGCAACGGCGGCTTCGACGCCACCGAGGTGCTCGCCAAGCACGACGAGAACTACATGCCGCCCGAAGCGGCAGAGGCCCTGGAGCGCGCCGGCCATCCGGTCAACGCCGGCGCCCAGGCGAAGCAGCAATGATCATCGAGATCGGCCATTTCGCCCTCACGATCGCCCTGGTGCTGGGGCTTCTGCTGGGCATCCTGCCGATGGTCGGGGCGCATCGACGCGACGTCCGCCTGATGGCGGTGGCCCAGCCGGCGGCGGTCGCGCAGTTCGGGGCGATCACGATCGCCTTCGCCGCCCTGATCGCGGGCTTCGTCGGCAACGATTTCTCGGTGCTGCTGATCGCCAATCATTCGAACACCGACCTGCCGCTCGACCTGCGGGTCGCCGCAAGCTGGGGCTCGCACGAGGGCTCGATGCTGCTCTGGTCGCTGATGCTCTCGGCCTGGACCTGCGCGGTCGCCGCCTTCTCGCGCAGCCTCTCGACGGTGCTGCGGGCACGCGTCCTCGGTGTCCTGGGCCTGATCTCCGTCGGCTTCCTGCTGTTCCTGCTGTTCACCTCCAATCCCTTCGAGCGCCTGCTGCCGGCGGCCGCCCAGGGCCGCGACCTCAACCCCCTGCTGCAGGACCCGGGCATGGTGTTCCACCCGCCGCTGCTCTACATGGGCTACGTCGGGCTGTCGGTGGCCTTCGCCTTCGCGGTCGCCGGCCTGATCGGCGGTGGTTTCGACGCCGCCTGGGCGCGCTGGGCCCGGCCCTGGACCACGGTCGCCTGGGCCTTCCTCACCCTGGGCATCGCGCTGGGTTCCTTCTGGGCCTACTACGAGCTCGGCTGGGGCGGCTGGTGGTTCTGGGATCCGGTCGAGAATGCCTCCTTCATGCCCTGGCTGGTCGCCACCGCCCTGATCCATTCGCTGGCGGTGGCCGAGAAGCGCGGCGCCTTCCGCAGCTGGACCGTGCTGCTGGCCATTCTCGGCTTCAGCCTCAGCCTGATGGGCACCTTCCTCGTGCGCTCGGGCGTGCTCACCTCGGTGCATGCCTTCGCCACCGATCCGGCGCGCGGCGTCTTCATCCTCGCCTTCCTCGTGCTGGTGATCGGCGGCTCGCTGATCCTGTTCGCCTGGCGCGCGCCGACCATCGGCGCCGGGAACTCCTTCAGCGCGATCTCGCGCGAATCCATGCTGCTGGCCAACAACATCCTGCTGGTGGTGGCGATGGCGGCGGTGATGCTCGGCACGCTGTATCCGCTGGTGCTCGACACCCTGGGCCTGGGCAAGATCTCGGTCGGCCCGCCCTACTTCGATGCGGTCTTCGTGCCGGTGATGGCGCCGGCGCTCTTTCTCATCGCGGTCGGCCCGCTGGCGCGCTGGAAGCGCACCGAGCTGCCGCCACTGGTGAGCCGCCTGCGCTGGGCCTTCGCGATCAGCGTGATCTCCGCCCTGCTCGCACCGGTGGCGGCGGTCGCCGCCGGCGTCGACGGCCCGGCCTGGCGGCCGCTCACCAGCGTCGGGCTCGCCTTCGGCTTCTGGATCAGCGCCGGGGTCGTGGTCGCGATCCTCGACAGCCTGCGCACGCCCGGCCGGCCGTTCTCGATCGCGCATGCGGCCAGCCGGGCGCGGATGCAGCCGCCCAGTGTCTGGGGCATGCACCTGGCCCATCTCGGCGTCGCCGCCTTCGTGTTCGGGGTGACGCTGGTCAACAGCTACGAGATCGGCGTCGAGGCGCGGGCCGAAGTCGGCGACACGATCAGCCTCGGCGACTACGAGTTCCGCTTCACCGGCCTGGACCACATCGTGGGGCCCAACTACGACTCCGATCGCGGGCATTTCGAGGTGCGCGATTCATCCGGCGCACTGGTGGCCCTGCTGCATCCCGAGAAGCGCGTCTACCGGGCCAGCGGCCAGCCGATGACCGAGGCGGCGATCGATCGCAGCCTGGTGCGCGACATCTACGTCTCGATGGGCGAGCCGCTGGGCGGCACCGTCTGGGCCATCCGCGCCCATGTCAAGCCATTCGTCAACTGGATCTGGATCGGCTGCCTGATGATGGCCGGCGGCGGCTTCCTGGCGGTTGCCGACAAGCGCTATCGCCGGCGCGTCACCCAGCGCGAGGCGCGCGCGGTGGCTGCCGCCCGGGCCTGAACGACAAACCCCATGCGAAGCCTGCGATTCATCATTCCGCTGCTGCTCTTCGCGGCGATCGGCATGTTCCTGTACAAGGGACTGTCCAACGATCCGCGCATCATTCCCTCGCCGCTGGTCGGCAAGCCGGCCCCGGATTTCTCGCTGCCGATCCTCGGCGCCGACGGCCGGGCCTGGGGTCCCGAGGAGATGCGCGGCAAGGTGTGGCTGCTCAACATCTGGGGCTCCTGGTGCGCGGCCTGCCAGATCGAACATCCGCTGTTCAACCAGATCGCGCGCGACGGCACCCTGCCCCTGGTGGGCCTGGCCTGGAAGGACGATCCGCAGGCCTCGGCCCGCTGGCTCGACAGGCTGGGCGATCCGTACACGGTCGTGATCAGCGACATCCAGGGCCGGGCCGCGATCGACTACGGCGTCTATGGCGCGCCCGAGAGCTTCCTGATCGACAAGCGCGGGGTGATCCGCTTCAAGCAGACCGGGCCCTTCTCGCCGGAGAGCATCCGCGACACCCTGATGCCCCTGGTACGCGAGCTCGAAGCCGAGCCGGAGACCTGAGTGAGCGCATCATCGACCAACATTCCGATCGACGAGGACCGCTACCAGTCCCTGGCCGAGGAACTGCGCTGCCTCGTCTGCCAGAACCAGTCGCTCGCCGATTCCAGCGCCGAGCTCGCCGGCGACCTTCGCGACGAAGTCCGCGAGCAGATGGCGAGCGGACGCAGCAACGCAGAGATCAAGGACTTCCTGGTCGCCCGCTACGGGGACTTCGTCCTGTTCAGGCCGCCGGTCAAGCAGACCACCTGGGCACTGTGGGCCGGCCCCTTCGCGCTGCTGGCGACCGGCGCCGGCGCCTGGTGGCTGGTGCAGCGCCGCCAGCGCCTCGGCGGCCCGAGCGGCACTGCAGCCCCCCGGCCGGGCGGTTCCGCCCCGGCCCGAGCCGGCGCCGAAGCCGGCCCCGAAGATGCCGAGCGCGAGAAGGCGCGCCGCCTGCTCGACTGAACCTGTCGGGTAACAGGTGTCGCGGGTAATGGGGTCAGACTCCATTTACCTTGGTAAATGGAGTCTGACCCCATTACCCGCGACCCATTATCCGGTTACGGTGCGACGCTCGTACGCTGCCAGCAGGCCCGCGATCACGAGGACGACCACGGAAAGCGCTCCGGTGACGATCCAGGTATGGGACCAGCCGCCGCTCGCCGCCGCTACCCAGGCCACCAGCGGCGGCGCCAGCAGCTGGCCGATGCCGGCTCCCTGCTGGACCAGGCCGACCGTCGTGCCGACCGCCTGGAGCCCCGGGGCATGGCGCGGCACGCAGGCAAAGAGCGTCCCGGGGATCAGCCCGGCGACCAGGCTCAGCACCACCACGGCGGCGTAACGGACGCCGAAACCCGCGTCCGAGCCGAAGGCCAGCCATTCGCAGGCGATCATCACGATCGCGGTGAACGCGATCAGCGCCGCCGGCGATGCGCCCCGGTGCATCAGGCGACCGGCGGCGATGTTGCCGATCGCATTGACCGCCACCGCGACGGCGGTCAGCGCGCCCACCACGCCGGGATCGACGCCGGCTTCCTCGTAGATCGTCGGCAGGAAGCCGAAGATGCTGATGAACTGCCCGGCATAGAAGCCGAAGCACAGCGAGAGCAGCCAGGGGCCGGGCCGGCGGATCGTGGCCCGCAGGAGCGGACCGAGGGCGACCGAGGGCGATGTCCGCGGACCGTCGGCGGGCACCCGCAGCAGGATGGCGGCGGCACTGGCGAAGGACACCAGGCCGATCAGCACCCAGCTCGTCCGCCAGCCCCAGTCGGCGAGCAGCCACGGCATCACGAGAAGCGCGGTCGCGAACCCGATCGGCATGTAGGCGCCCCAGAGCCCCAGCCAGCCGCTGATCGCCCGCGGGCCGACCGCCCGGGCGATCAGCGAGGGTCCGGGCAGGACGCTCATGATGAAGGCGACGCTCTCGACCGCCCGCCAGGCCAGGGCCGCGGCGGGCGAAGCCGCGCCGGCGCCGCCGATGCTCGCCAGCCCGAGCAGGACCAGGCCGGTGACCTGGATCCGGCGCGGACCGAAGCGATCGGCCAGCGCCCCGCCCATGATGCCGATCATGGCGCTGCCCAGCTGGAACAGCGCGACCAGGAAGCCGGCGGTGACCAGCTCCATCTGCAGGGTATCCCGGATCGCCGGCAGCGCCGGCGGCAGCTTGCCGACATGCAGCGCCGCCACCACGCCGGCGGCGAGCACCGGCACGGCCGTCGCGGGTCGATGCGCCGCGACCGGCTCGCGCGGCGACACCGGATCCGGATCGGCAGCGGGCATGTGGCGGATTGTATGCCGCGCTCCCGCGCGATACGGTTCAGCCGGAGCAAGGCCGGGACGACGCCGATCCCCCCGGCAGCGCCTGTCGTCGCCCGCCTCCATCACGAAGGCGCCGGGATGCGCTACAGTCCTGCCCATCCGAGCCGGAAGATTCCGACCAGAACAAGAAGCCGCACCAGAAGGACTTCAGGAGAGACCGATGAACACCCGACTGCTCATTTCCCTTGCCGCCATCGGCGCGCTGGCCGGCTGCGTCGGCTCGATGCCGGTGCAGGGCGATTCCAGCGCCAGGACGGCCGCCACCGGCTCGGCCGGCGGCGCCTCCTCCTACAATGCGAATGCCCAGCTCGAGCGCTGCGACGCCACCCTCGGCACGCTCTCGGTCGTCGAGGACCAGTCGCAACCCTGGTACAGCCAGCTGCGCAACCACAACCTGGAATCGACGGTGCCGCTGATCCGCCTGCTGGTCCAGCAGTCGAACTGCTTCGTGGTCGTCGAGCGCGGCCGGGCGATGCACCAGATGCAGCAGGAGCGTGTCCTGGCCGACTCGGGCGAACTGCGCTCGGGCAGCAATTTCCAGCGCGGCCAGATGGTCGCCGCCGACTACAGCATGAACCCGAGCATCACCTTCCACCAGCGTGACGCCGGCGGAATCGGCGGGGCGCTGTCGCGCTTTTCGGGTTCGCTCGGCGTGCTCGGCTCGGTCGCCGGCGGAGTGAAGTTCCAGCAGGCATCCACGATGCTGACCCTGACCGACAACCGCTCGGGCGTACAGCTCGCCGCGGCCGAGGGCAGCTCGTCGAACACCGACTTCGACATCATGGGTGGCCTGACGGGCAGCCGTACCGCCGGCAACCTCGGCGGCTACACCAATACCGCGCAGGGCAAGGTCATCGCTGCCGCGTTCGCCGATTCCTACAACCAGCTGGTGCGCGCGGTGAAGTCCTACCGGGCGCAGACGGTCCAGGGCGGGCTTGGCACCGGTGGCCGGCTCGGCGTCCAGGGCGGCCGATGACGGCTGCGCGCCCCGACACCCGAGCGCGAAGCGATACTACGACGCGAGGAATCCCCAGGGGTTCTTCGCGTAGGCCGTCGTGACGATGTAGACGACCGCCGCCATCGCCACCGCGAACGCGGTGGCGATCGCCGCCGGGCCGTGCGCGCGCTTCAGCGCATAGCTGCCCGCGACGATGTAGACCAGCAGGCCGACGATCTTGGCCCGGATCCAGCCCGGCACTCCCGGCCAGGCGATGAACACCATCACGACAGCGCTCGCCAGGAGCAGGGTGTCGACGATGTGCGGCAGGGTGCGCGCGAGCCGGGACCGCAGGAGCTGCGGCGCCGCGAAACGCAGGCCGAAGCGCAGCAGGAAGCCGGTGACGCTCGCGACCACCATCGCGACGTGAAGCGTCTTCCAGTCGAGGTAGTCCAAGTCGATCCCGCGGCCAGGCCCGGCTTCAGCGATGGGCGACGAACACCCGGTGTCCGCCACCGCCCCGCGCCACGAGCAGGGTGTCGTACGGATCCTTGCGGCCGCCATATTCGGGGCCATCCATGCCGGGCGAACCGATGGGCATCCCGGGCACCGCGAGGCCGAGCGCCGCCGGCTTCTCGCGCAGCAGGCGCGCGACATCGGCCGCCGGGACATGGCCCTCGATGACATAGCCCTCGACGAGGCCGGTATGGCATGAACCGTAGCGCGCGGGCAGGCCGAGCCGGGCGCGTGCCGCCGTATTGCCGGTGTCGTGGATCGTCACCTCGAAGCCGGCCTCGCGCATGTGGTCGATCCAGTCGCCGCAGCAGCCGCAGGTCGGCGACTTCCAGACCTCGATCCGGGCCGGCTTGTGCGCGAACGCGGGCAGGCCGGCGAGCATGCCGATCCCGAGGGCGCCGGCGAGGATGCCGCGCCTTGCGCTGGAGGTCGATTCCGCCATGCCGATCTTCCTTGCACTGGTTGCTGACAGGGGAATGATGCCACGCCCGAGCATTCGGGCCGCGAACAGGCTTGCTGCTATCCTGTGAACTGGTGGGCGCATGGCCCTGGCGGGTCCGCGGTCCGCCCGGCGCGGCCTGGGTGCCGGGCCGTCGTGTCTTTCTTTCCGAAGGTGCCGCGTTGAGCAGCGAACCCCCGTTCTTCGCACCGGCGCAGTTCGATGACCCGGCCGCCGCCCTCGCCCGCGCCCGGCTCATCTACGACACGAACGTGTCCTGGCTGCGCGACATGCTGCAGCGATTCGTCGACGGCGAGGATTTCCGGGCGCCCGTGCATGTCCACTATCCGTACGTGCGCATGCGCACCACCAGCTTCGCGCGCGCCGTCTCCCGGCTGAGCTACGGATTCGTCGCCGGACCGGGCCAGTACGAAACCACGCTGACCCGCCCCGACCTTTTCGGGAACTACTACCTAGAGCAGTTTCGCCTGCTGCTTCGCAACCACGCGGTCCCCCTGGAGGTGGGCACCGGGCGCCAGCCGATCCCCCTGCATTTCACCGTGCGGGGCGCCGAGCACATGGAGGGCCGACTCGATGTCGAGCGCCTGCGCCTGCTTCGCGAGCAGTTCGACCTGCCCGATCTCGCCGCGATGGACGACGGCATCGCCAACGGCACCCACGAGCCGCGCCCCGGCGCCCCGCGCCCGCTGGCGCTTTTCACGGCGCCGCGCGTCGACTATTCCCTGCACCGGCTGCTCCACTACACCGCGACCAGCCCCGAGCATTTCCAGAACTTCATCCTCTTCACCAACTACCAGTTCTACCTCGACGAATTCCTCCGGATCGGCCACGAGCTGATGGCCGATGCCTCTTCCGCGCACGCCTACGAATGCTTCGTCGAACCCGGCGACGTGATCACCCGGCGCGCCGGCTCCGCCGGACGACCGGCCAGCAGCGCCGGCGCACCGCCGCCGCGCATGCCGCAGATGCCCGCCTATCACCTCGTGCGTCCCGACCGCGGCGGGATCACGATGGTGAACATCGGTGTCGGACCCTCGAGCGCCCGCACGATCACCGACCACATCGCGGTCCTGCGACCGCATGCCTGGATCATGCTCGGTCATTGCGCGGGACTGCGCACCACGCAGCAGCTCGGCGACTATGTCCTGGCCCACGGCTATGTCCGGGAGGACCATGTGCTCGACGAGGAACTGCCGCTATGGGTGCCGATTCCGGCCCTCGCCGAGATCCAGGTCGCGCTCGAATCGGCGGTCGCCGAGGTCACCGGGCTGCGCGAACAGGATCTCAAGCGGGTCATGCGCACGGGCACCGTCGCCAGCACCGGCAACCGCAACTGGGAGCTGGCGCCCGTGCGTGGCGTGCCGAGCACGCCCGAGCGACGCTTCAGCCAGAGCCGGGCGATCGCGCTCGACATGGAGTCGGCGACGATCGCCGCCAACGGCTTTCGCTTCCGGGTGCCCTATGGAACGCTGCTGTGCGTGAGCGACAAGCCGCTGCATGGCGAGATCAAGCTGCCCGGAATGGCCGACCGCTTCTACCGCGAGCGGATCGACCAGCATCTTCGCATCGGCATCCGCGCGCTCGAGATGCTGCGCGAGCAGGGCGAGGATCGCCTGCACAGTCGCAAGCTGCGCAGCTTCGCCGAAGTCGCCTTCCAGTAGTCCGCCATGCCCCGTCCAGAGGAGCCCGCCATGAACGTCGACGAACTGATCGCCATCGATATCCATACGCATGCGGAAGTCTCGACCCGCATCCTGCCCGACGAAGCGGAGACCGAAGCGCTCGAGGCGCGCGGCAAGTACTTCCGCTACGAGGTCAAGCATCCGACCATCGCGCAGATGGCCGACTACTATCGCAGCCGCAAGATCGGCTTCGTCGTGTTCACCGTCGATCATGAGCGCGGCATGGGCATCCGGCGCATCAGCAACGAGGAGGTCGCGGAATCGGCCCATGAGCACGCCGATGTCGCGATACCGTTCGCCAGCATCGATCCGGCGCGCGGCAAGATGGGGGTGCGCGAGGCGCGCAGGCTGATCAGCGACTTCGGTGTTCGCGGCTTCAAGTTCCACCCGATCATCCAGGGATTCTTCCCCAACGACCGCGATGTCTACCCGCTGTACGAAGTCATCGCCGAGGCCGGCCTGCCGGCGCTGTTCCATACCGGCCAGACCGGGATCGGCGCCGGCATGCCCGGCGGCGGCGGACTGCGGCTGAAGTATTCCAATCCGCTGCACCTGGACGACGTTGCCGCCGACTTCCCCGACATGCCGATCATCATGGCGCATCCCGGCGTGCCCTGGCAGGACGAGCAGCTGTCGGTGGCATTGCACAAGCCGAACGTCTGGATCGACCTTTCGGGCTGGTCGCCGAAGTACTTCGAACCCAAGCTCGTCCAGTACGCGAACACGCTGCTCAAGGACCGGATGCTGTTCGGCAGCGACAACCCGGTGATCCAGCCCGATCGCTGGCTGGCGGATTTCGAGAAGGCGGCGTTCAAGCCGGAGGTGCGGCCGCTGATACTCAAGGAGAACGCGATCCGCCTGCTGGGGCTCGATCGCACCTGATCAATAGGTCTCGAGATGCAGCCGCCCGCGCTCGCGCAGCTCGGCGGCGAGCGCCTCGAAGTCGAGGCCGGCTTCGCGCGCGATGTCGCGCAGCGCCAGCACCACGCCCTCCTCCATGCTCTTGAGGCCGCAGACATAGATGCAGGTATCGGGATCGGCCAGCAGCGGAGCGAGATCGGCGGCGCGCTCGCGCATGAGATCCTGGACATAGCGGCGCGGCTGCCCCGCGGCGCGCGAAAAGGCGAGATTGATGTCGATGAAGTCGCGGGGCAGGTTCATGAGCGGGCCGAAGTAAGGCAGCTCCTCGCGGGTGCGCGCGCCGAAGAAGAGCACCAGCCGCCCGCCCTGGAACTTGCCGCTGGCGCGCAGGCGCCGGCGCCATTCGGTCATCGCCCGCATGGGCGCGCTGCCGGTGCCGGTGCAGATCATGACGATGTTCGACTTCGGGTGGTTGGGCATCAGGAACGAAGCCCCGAACGGCCCGATCACCCGCACCCGGTCGCCGACCGCGAGATCGCACAGATAGTTCGAGCACACCGCCCGTACGGGCGCGCCCTGGTGGTCGACGGTGACCCGCTTCACCGTGAGCGACAGGTTGTTGTAGCCCGGCCGCTCGCCGTTGCGCGGGCTCGCGACCGAATACTGCCGGGCGAAATGGGGTTTGCCCTGGGCGTCCAGGCCGGGCGCGAGGACGCCGATCGACTGGCCTTCCAGGACCGGGAAGGGCATGGTCCCGAGATCGAGCACGATATGGTGGGTTTCGCTCTCGCGCCCCGCCTCGGTGATCCGCACATTGCCGACCACGGTGGCCTCGGTCGGCGCATTGGGGGGATAGAGGTTGGTGTAGGCATGGGCCGCCGACCAGGGCGGCAGGCTCGCCCCGTACTGGGAGGCGACGATACGCTGCTCGCCCGGCTCGGCCGCCGGAACGGGGGTCGCCCGCGGCCCGGGCGACAGCGCCGCCTCGTCGGCCGGCGCGATCTCGTCGAGCGCCACCTGCGCCGGGAGTTCGTCCCAGCCGAGCTGTTCCTCGACCGAGTACGCCCGCGAGCGCGGCATCCTGCGCCAGTTGTCGATCGCGCCGGTCGGACATGGCGAAATGCAGTCCAGGCACTGGTTGCATATCGACGGATCGACGACGTAGTTGCGATCGTCGTGGGTGATCGCGCCGATCGTGCAGGTCGCTTCGCAGGTATTGCAGCGAATGCATATCTCGGGATCGATCAGATGCTGATCGATGAGCTGCGACTCGATGAGCTCCTGGATGGCTGCCATGGCTGCGGCTTCAGTTGAAGCGGACGTACTCGAAGTCGATCGGCTGGCGATTGATGCCGATGACGGGCGGCGCGATCCAGTTGGCGAACTTGCCCGGCTCGACCACCCGGCCCATCAGCGAGGCCACGAACGCGCGATCCTCGTCGCTCGCCAGCCACCGGTTCTCGTTCTCGCGCCATTGTGCCTCGCTCACCACCTCACCCTTCGGGGAGACCCGCAGGCCCGAAAGGCCACCGATGCGGCGGTTGAAGGCCTTGTGCGGCACTTCGAGCCGGAAGGGCTGGCCGGATTTCTCGATCACCTTGTTCCAGCGCGACACGCCACCGATCGAATCCTTGATGAAATCGTCGCGCAGGACCTCGTTGAGCGCATTGAGCATCGGCACTTCCTTCTCGACCAGGCCGCCGTCGACCACCTCGAGCACCCGGTAGGTATCGCCCTTGAGGAGATGATCGTCGGCGCGCTTGCCTTCCTCGAAGCGACCCTTGAGTCCGGTGCTGTAGAAGGTCGCGGCATTGCTCGACTGGTCGGCGCCGAAGAGGTCGATGGTCACCGAGAAATGGAAGTTCAGGTAGCGCTGGATGGTCGGCAGGTCGATCACGCCGGCCGCGCGCAGCTTCGCCGGATCGTCGGTGCCGAGTTCGTTCATCACCTCGCAGGTGCGCTGGATCACGCGCGAGACGCCGGATTCGCCCACGAACATGTGGTGCGCCTCCTCGGTCAGCATGAAGCGGGTGGTGCGCGCGAGCGGGTCGAAGCCGGATTCGGCCAGCGCGCAAAGCTGGAACTTGCCGTCGCGGTCGGTGAAGTAGGTGAACATGAAGAACGACAGCCAGTCGGGCGTGCGTTCGTTGAAGGCGCCGAGGATCCGCGGGTTGTCCTCGTCGCCCGAACGGCGCTCGAGCAGCGCCTCGGCTTCCTCGCGGCCATCGCGGCCGAAGTAGCGGTGCAGCAGGTAGACCATCGCCCAGAGATGGCGGCCCTCCTCGACGTTGACCTGGAAGAGGTTGCGCAGGTCGTACATGCTCGGCGCCGTGAGCCCGAGATGGCGCTGCTGCTCGACCGAAGCCGGCTCGGTATCGCCCTGGGTGACGATGATCCGGCGCAGGTTCGCGCGGTGCTCGCCCGGCACGCTCTGCCAGGCCGGCTCGCCGAGGTGGTCGCCGAAATGGATCCGCCTGCCCTCCTCGGCCGGGTTGAGGAAGATCCCCCAGCGATAGTCCGGCATCTTCACGTAGCCGAACTGCGCCCAGCCCTTGGGATCGACGCTGATCGCGGTGCGCAGGTAGACATCGAAGCCGTGCGAGCCCTCGGGCCCCATGTCGCCCCACCATTCGAGAAAATTCGGCTGCCACTGCTCGAGGGCCCGCTGCAGGGTCCGGTCACCGGCGAGGTCGACGTTGTTGGGGATCCTTTCGCTGTAGTTGATCGAGCTCATGTGTGTCTCCTGGATCGGGGCTGTCGCCCGCCGGCCGGGCGGGCGGATGGTGATGTCAGACGCGGCGGCGATCGAGGCGCGCCTTCTCGCCGGTACCGTACACCTTCAGGGCGCCGGCCTCGCCCACCGCATTGGGACGACTGAAGATCCAGTTCTGCCAGGCGGAAAGCCGGCCGAAAATGCGGGTCTCCATGGTCTCGACGGAGGAAAAGCGCAGGTTCGCCTCGAGCGCGGTGAGGGCATCGGGCGACATCGCCGCCCGCTCCTCGATTGCAATGCGGATCTCGTCGTCCCAGTCGAGCGCATCGGCGGCGACCGTCACCAGGCCGGCGTCCTGCGCCTGCGCGGCATCGAGCGCGACCCCGGCCCGTTCGCGCAGCGCATCCAGCACGCCGGCATCGTCGTGGAAGCGCCGCGCCAGCCGCGACTGGCCGGTGATCATCGGGAACATGCCGAAGTTCGTCGCCGACAGCACCAGCCGCGGCGCCCGCCCGGGCTCCTCGGGCAGGTCGAGCATGTAGCTGCGATCGGCGGCGAAGGCGAGTTCGGCGAGCAGTCCGGCGAAGCACGAACCGGGCTCGACGAGCGCGAAGATCGAGCGTGAGGAAACATCGAGACGGGCGAAGGTTCGGCGCAGCATGCCGATCGTCTCGCGCACGAACCAGTGCTCGCCGTGGGCCGCGAGCAGCGCGTCGACGGCGAGCACCGCCGCCGCCGGACCTTCGGTGCGCAGCAGCCAGGTGCCGATCTCGACCTCGTTGGTGCGCATCGACAGGATCGCGTCATCGAGCTCACGGGCCATGGCCAGTGGCCACCAGTCGGCGCCGGCCGCCTCGATGGCGGCGATGTCGGCCGGCTGCTCGCCGGCGGGCGCGAGGATGGTGAACTCGGCGCTGCGCTGCTGGCGATCGATCGTCACTCGAACATGGCGGTAGACCAGGGCATCGGCTTCGTCGCGACGCGCCAGCGGCGCGAGCGACACGCCCCGCGCCTGCGCCGGGCGCTCGCTCGTCGCCGCCAGGGCGCGGGCGCGCTCGGCCACCGCCTGCTCGAAGACGCCGGGCCTGGCAAGCGCATCGACCAGGCCCCAGTCGAGCGCGCGCTGGCCCCGCACGCCTTCGGCGGTGGTGCAGAACAGGTCGGCGAGATCGTGGCGCACACGGCGCTTGTCGGTCACGCGCGTGAGCCCGCCGGTGCCCGGCAGCACGCCGAGCAGCGGCACCTCGGGCAGCGACACCGACGAGGAACGGTCGTCGATCAGGAGGATCTCGTCACAGGCGAGCGCGAGTTCATAGCCGCCACCGGCGCAGGCGCCGTTCAGGGCGGCGAGGAAGCGCAGGCCGGAATGACGGCTGGAATCCTCGATTCCGTTGCGGGTCTCGTTGGTGAACTTGCAGAAGTTCACCTTCCAGGCGTGGCTGGAGCTGCCCAGCATGAAGATGTTCGCACCCGAGCAGAACATGCGCTCGCGCAGGCTGGTCATGACCACGCAGCGGACCTCGGGATGCTCGAAGCGGATGCGGTCGAGCGCATCGCGCAGTTCGATGTCGACGCCGAGGTCGTAGCTGTTCAGCTTGAGGCGGTAGCCGGGCCGCAGGCCGCCGTCCTCGTCGACATCCAGCCCGAGGGTGGCGATCGGGCCCTCGACGGCGAGTCGCCAGTGGCGATAGCGGCCCGGCTCGGTCCGGTAGTCGACCTTGTCGGACCGGGCGACTTCCGGCCGGACAGCGGCTTCTGGACTTGCGGACATGGATGTCTCCGTTATTGCAATATACTGCGTATCGAGGCCAGAAAATGCAGCATAATTCCTGCTTCCAGGCATGTCAAGACCGCCCCCGTGCGCCCCATGGCAGCGACTTCAGAGGCCGAGCTTGGCCCGCAGGCGCCGCGCCAGGGCGCGATACGCCGCATCGAGCGCGGCGCCACTGGTGTTGAAGCTCATGTCGGCCTTCGCATAGAAGGGCGTACGCCCCGCGAGGATGCGGCGCAGGTCGTCCATGGCCTCGCGGCTGGCGGCCATCGGCCGCAGGTCGCCCTGGGCGGTGACCCGCTGCATGTGATCCTCGGGATCGGCCTGGAGCCAGACCGTGAAGCAATGGGCCAGCAGCAGGTTGAAGTTGGCGGGATCGGAAACCAGGCCGCCGGGCGTTGCGATCACCGCCTCCGGATAGAGCTGGATCGACTCCTCGAGCGCCCGCAGTTCGTAGCGCCGATAGGCGCTGGTTCCGTAGAGCGCATGGATCTCCCCGATCGAGCAGCCGGCGAACTTCTCGATTTCGGCCGACAGCTCGACGAAGGGATAGCCCAGCTCGGCGGCAAGCCGCCGCCCCAGCGCGGTCTTGCCCGCGCCGCGCAGCCCGATCAGGGCGATGCGGCCGGTACGATCGGGCGATTCGCCGCCCGTGCCGAACAGGCGCCCGAGCGCGATCCTCGCCTGGCGCAGTTCCGGCTCGGTGCGGCCTTCGAGAAGCTCGCGAATCAGCAGCCATTCGGGCGAGGACGTCGTGATGTCGCCGACCAGTTCGGCCAGCGTGCACTCGAGCGCCCGGGCAACCTGGATGAGCACCAGGATCGAGGCGTTGCCGGTTCCGTATTCCAGATTGGCGAGATGGCGTTCGGAGACGCCGGCGGCGACCGATACCGCCCGGCGCGTCAGCCCGCGCCGCGCCCGCAGGCTGCGGACCCGATCGCCGAGGGCGCACAGGAACAGGCTGCGATCGCCGTTGTCGGCGCGGCCCGCCAGGGCCGCCGGATCGGCGCCATCGGCGCCATCGGCCGGATCCCGGCGGTCCGCCGGTTCCGCGTTACGGCCGGCCTGCGCGCGTTGTCTTTCCACCGGACCATCCCCGCGAGCGAAATCTCGGATAACCGAAAAAGTGCAATATAGTGCTTGACTGCTATAGGCCCCCGCCGTATCGTGCTTTCGTCAGCGGTTCGTTGGAAGAATATTTCCGGTTTGAACAATACTGCACAAACCGGGCCGCTTCAAGAGTTCCCTCGGGAGGCAGCGGTGAACGCAAATACGGGCCCCGGCGCGGCTGGCGAACCCTTCAATTATGCCGAGTACCTGTTCGCGACCAATGCCGGCCGGGCGGACCGGGTCGCCTACGTCGACGACCGCGGCAGCCTCAGCCACGGCGGTCTCGCCCAGCGGGCGCAGCGCCTGGCCGGCGCATTGCTGGCGGCCGGCCTGCGGCGCGAGGAGCGCGTCCTGCTGCTCGCCCACGACAGCAACGACTGGCCGGTGAGCTTTCTCGGCGCGATGTACGCCGGCATCGTGCCGGTCGCGCTCAACACCCTGCTCTCGGCGGACGACTACGCCTACGTGCTCGCCCACAGCGGCGCACGCGCGGCGATCGTCTCGGCGCCCCTGCTGCCGATGCTCGAGCAGGCCATGGCGCGCCGAGCGCATGCGATCGACACCATCGTGGTCAGCGGCGCCGACGAACCGGAACCGGTGCCCGGCCTCGCCGGCGGCACCCATGGCTTCGAAGCCTTCCTGGCCGCCGGCACGGCGCCGGGCGGGCCCGCGCCCACCTGCGGCGACAGCATCGGGTTCTGGCTCTATTCCTCGGGCTCGACCGGCAAGCCCAAGGGCACGGTCCATGCCCATGCCAGCCCCTGGTGGACCTCCGAGCTCTACGGCAAGCCGGTGCTGGGCGTGCGCGAGGACGACGTCTGCTTCTCCGCCGCCAAGCTCTTCTTCGCCTATGGCCTGGGCAACGCGCTCTTCTTTCCGCTCGCGGCCGGGGCGAGCACGGTGCTGATGGCCGAGCGCCCAACGCCGGAAGCCGTTTTCCGGCGCTGGGTCGAGCAACGCCCGACGCTGTTCTTCGGTGCGCCGACCGGCTATGCCGGCATGCTGGCCGCGCCGGGCCTGCCGGAGCGCGAACAGGTCGCCCTGCGACTGTGCTCATCGGCCGGCGAAGCCCTGCCCGCGGAAATCGGCGAGCGTTTCGCGCGCCGCTTCGGCTGCGAGGTCCTCGACGGCATCGGCTCGACCGAGATGCTCCACGTCTTCCTGTCGAACCGCCCCGGCGACGTGCGCTACGGCACCACCGGCCGCCCGGTGCCGGGCTACGACATCGACCTGCGCGACGAGCGCGGCCGCCCGGTGCCCGATGGCGAAGTCGGCGACCTCTACATCCGCGGTCCGAGTTCGGCGCTGATGTACTGGGAGAACCGCGACAAGACCCGCGAGACCTTCATCGGCGCCTGGACGCGCAGCGGCGACAAGTACTCGCGCGACGCCGACGGCTACTACACCTATGCCGGGCGCAGCGACGACATGCTCAAGGTGAGCGGCCAGTACGTCTCGCCCTTCGAGGTCGAGGCGACGCTGGTGCAGCACGAGGCGGTGCTCGAGGCGGCGGTGATCGGCATCGAGGACGCCAACGGGCTGACCCGCACGAAAGCCTTCGTCGTCCTCAAGTCGGGCCGGGCCGGCGACGACGAGCTGGCCGCCGAGCTGCAGGCGTTCATCAAGCAGCGGCTGGCGCCGCACAAGTATCCGCGACATGTCGAGTTCATCGCCGAGCTGCCCAAGACGGCGACCGGCAAGATCCAGCGCTTCAGGCTGCGGGAGCTCGAACGGGAGCGCGAGGCACATTGAGGACTGCAATACCGGGGAACGACACCCACGGGTTCCGCCACGGGGCCGGCTAGCTCCGGCAGAATCACGACTCATCGCCACGAGGAGATCCGCATGATCCGCAGCACCTTCCGACTTGCCGTCGGCGCCGCCGCAATCGCCCTTCTGCCCGGCCTCGCCCATGCCCAGGACAAGCTCCGGGTCGGGCTGATGCTCCCGTATTCCGGCACCTACGCCCAGCTCGGCGAGGCGATCGAGAACGGCTTCCGGCTGTTCGTCGAGGAGAACGGCGGCAAGCTCGGCGGCCGCGAGATCGAGTATTTCAAGCTCGACGATGAATCCTCGCCGCCCAAGGCGGCCGACAACATGAACCGGCTGGTCAAGCGCGACAACGTCGACGTGGTGGTGGGCACGGTCCACTCCGGCGTCGCGATGGGCATGGCCAAGATCGCCAAGCAGACCGGCACCCTGATGATCAACCCGAACGCCGGCGCCGATGCGGTCACCGGGCCGATGTGCGCGAAGAACATCTTCCGCAGTTCCTTCTCGAACTGGCAGCCGGGCTATGCGACCGGCGAGGCGCTCGCGAAGACGGGCCTCGAGAACGTCGTCACGATCACCTGGAAGTACGCCGCCGGCGCCGAATCGGTGGGCGGCTTCACCGAAGCCTTCGAGAAGGGCGGCGGCAAGGTGGTCCGCGACCTGACGGTGCCCTTCCCGAACGTCGAGTTCCAGGCCCTGCTCACCGAGATCGCCTCGCTCAAGCCCGATGCGGTCTACACCTTCTTCGCCGGCGGCGGCGCGGTGAAGTTCGTCAGGGACTACAAGGCCGCCGGCCTCGATTCGATCCCGCTCTACGGCGCCGGCTTCCTCACCGAGGGCACCACCAAGGCGCAGGGCGAAGCGGCCGAGGGCGTGATCACCGCGATGCACTATGCCGACAATCTCGACAACGAGAAGGACAAGGCCTTCCGGCTCGCCTATGCCAAGTCCTACAAGCTGCAGCCCGATGTCTATGCGGTGCAGGGCTACGATGCGGCGCAGATCCTCGCGACGGGACTGGCCGCGACCAATGGCGACGCGAAGCAGATCGACGCCTTCCGGGAGGCGGTTCTCGCGGCGAAGTTCGACAGCCCGCGCGGCAGCTTCACGATGTCCGAATCGCACAACCCGGTGCAGGACTTCTATCTGCGCAAGGTGACCGACGGCGAGAACGCCGTGGTCGGGATGGCCTCCGAGGCGCTGGCCGATCCGGGGCGTGGCTGCAACATGTAAGGCGAGGCCGACCGCCCTGCAATGGATCTCGCCACTTTCCTGGTCCAGTGCCTGAACTCGATCCAGTTCGGCCTGCTGCTGTTCCTCGTCGCGTCGGGACTGACCCTGATCTTCGGGATCATGGGCATCATCAACCTGGCGCACGGCAGCTTCTACATGATCGGCGCCTACATGGCCTATGGCCTGGCGCCGGTCGTGGCCGGATCGGTGGGCGGCGGTTTCTTCACCACCCTCGCCTTCGGGCTGCTCCTGTCCGTGGTGGTCGGCTACCTGCTGGAATGGGCCTTCTTCAGCTATCTCTATGATCGCGAGCACCTGCAGCAGGTGCTGATGACCTACGGCCTGATCCTGGTCTTCGATGAACTGCGCAGCATCGTCGTCGGCGACGACGTCCACGGCGTGGCGCCGCCGGCCTGGCTGGCCGGCAGCATCCCGCTGGGCGAGCTGATGAGCTATCCGGTGTACCGGCTCTTCATCTCGGCGGTATGCATCGCGCTCGCGATCGGGATGTACTTCGTCTTCACCCGGACCCGCCTGGGCATGATGATCCGGGCCGGCAGCAGCAACCGGGAGATGGTCCAGTCGCTGGGCATCGACATCAAGATCCTCTATCGCTTCGTGTTCGCCGCCGGCGTCGCGCTCGCGGCGCTGGCCGGCATGATCGCCGCGCCGGTCTCCAGCGTGTATCCGGGCATGGGCGACCAGGTGCTGATCATCTGCTTCGTGGTGGTGGTGATCGGCGGCATCGGCTCGGTGCGCGGCGCCCTGCTCGCGGCCCTGCTGATCGGCGCGGTCGACACCTTCGGCAAGGTGCTGCTGCCCGGCGCCGCCGGCGTGCTGATCTACGTGCTGATGGCGGCGATCCTGCTGTGGAAGCCCGCCGGGCTGTTCCGGGCCGGCTGATGACGACATCGCGCCCGGCCATCGTCCTGTGCCTTGCGGCGGTCGCCGGGCTCGCCCTCTATCCCCTGTTCGCGTCCGACTTCGGGGTCGACCTCACCACCAAGATCCTGATCTACGCGATCCTCGCGCTCTCGCTCGAACTGCTCGTGGGCCAGACCGGGCTCGTCTGCTTCGGGCAGGCGGCCTTCTTCGGCATCGCCGCCTACGCCACCGTGCGCTTCTCGCCGGAGTACGCCGCGGCCGCCGTCTGGTGGCTGCTGCCGGCCGCCGTCGCGGCCGCGGCCCTTTTCGCGCTCCTGATGGGCGCGCTGTCGCTGCGCACCCGCGGGGTGTACTTCATCATGGTCACCCTCGCTTTCTCGCAGATGGCCTACTACGTCATCCACGACACGCCGGTCGGGGGCGGCACCGACGGCATCTATCTCAATGTCCTGCCCAGCGTGCCGATCGGCCCGACGCAGCTGCTCGACCTGGGCGATCCCCTGCAGTTCTACTATGTCGCGCTCGGCGCCGTGGTGGCCTGCTTCGGCCTGCTCGCCCTGGTGCTGCGCTCGCGCTTCGGACGCGCGCTGGCCGGGATGCGCGCCAACGAGCAGCGGATGCGGGCCACCGGCTTCCCGACCTACCCGTACCAGCTGGCTGCCTTCGTGCTGTCGGGGGCGATCGCCGGCGTCGCCGGCTTCCTGTTCGCCGTCAAGGACGGCTTCGTCAATCCCGAACTGCTGTCCTGGCACCTCTCGGGGGCGGCGCTGGTCATGATCATCCTCGGCGGGCTCGGCCATCTGCGCGGTGCGGTGCTCGGCGCCTTCGCGCTCAGCCTGCTCGAGGAACTCTTCCAGTCGCGCGAACTGGTGGGCGGCTTCGCGGACCACTGGCATCTCGGCCTGGGCGCCTCGATCATCGCCTGCGTCGCCTTCCTGCCGCGCGGCCTGATCGGGCTGCCGCAAATGCTGCGCGCCCGCCCGGGCGGGGATTCCCGGTGAGCGCCGGCGAGATCCTGCTCGCCGGTCGCGGCATCCGTCGCGTCTGGGGCGGACTCGTCGCCCTGGACGAGGTATCGATCGAGGTTCGCCGCGGCGAGGTCCATGCCCTGATCGGCACCAATGGCGCCGGCAAGTCGACGCTGGTGAACATCCTCGCCGGCGAGATTCCGCCCACCGCCGGACGGGTCGAACTCCTCGGTCGCGATGTCGGCGCCTGGTCGCAGCCGCGCCGCGCCCGCGCGGGCCTGGCCCGCAGCTACCAGCGCACGACCATCTTTCCCGAGTTCAGCGTGCTCGAGAACTGCCGCCTCTGCGCCCAGGCGAAGCATCCACGCCCCTGGGCGTTCTGGTCGGCAGCGGCCCGCTGCGAGACCAGCCTGGACGCGGCCAGGCGCGCCGCCGTCCGGGTCGGTCTGGGCGACGATCTCCACCGCAAGGCGGGCCTGCTCTCGCACGGCGGGCGCCGCCAGCTCGAGATCGGCATGTGCCTGGCGACCCGGCCCCGGGTGCTGCTGCTCGACGAACCGCTCGCCGGCATGGGCGCCGAGGAAACCGAGAGGATGCTGGCGCTCATCGAGGAACTGCGCCCCGACCATGGGATCCTGCTGGTCGAGCACGACATGGATGCGGTCTTCCGGATCGCCGACCGGATCACGGTGATGGTCAACGGCCAGGTGATCGCCTCGGACCTGCCGGGCGCGATCCGCAACGATCCCGACGTCCAGGCCGCCTATCTCGGGGAGCCGGCGTGAGCGCGTCGCCGCCCGGAGTCTTTCTCGAAGCCAGCGACATCCACGCCTGGTACGGCAGCAGCCATGTGCTGCACGGTATCGACCTGCGCATCGAGCGCGGCCGCACCGTCGGCCTGCTCGGGCGCAACGGCATGGGCAAGTCGACCCTGATCCGCAGCCTGCTCGGCCATGTCACCCAGCGCTCGGGTCGCATCGTGGTCGGCGGACGCGATCTCTCCCGCGCCCGCCCCCACCAGCTTGCCCGCTGCGGCGTCGGCTATGTGCCCGAGGGCCGCGGCGTCTTCCCCAATCTGTCGGTGCGCGAGAACCTCGTCATGGCGGCCCGGCCCGGTATCGACGGCCGGCGCGACTGGCCGCTCGAACGGATCCTCGAGACCTTTCCGCGGCTTGCCGAGCGCATCGACCATCCCGGCGCGCAACTGTCCGGCGGCGAGCAGCAGATGCTGTCGATCGGCCGGGCGCTGATGACCCATCCCGAGCTGATCATCCTCGACGAAGCGACCGAGGGCCTCGCGCCGCTGGTGGTGCAGGAGATCTGGCGGGTGATCGAGGCGATCCGCGCCGACGGCATCGCCGCCCTGATCGTCGACCGCGACTATCGCCGCGTTGCCACCCATGCGGATTCGCTGGTGGTGCTGCGCAAGGGCCAGGTTGCGCTCGCCGGTCCGGCGGGCGAACTCATGCGGTCCACCGAACTGGCCGAACTGCTCGGCGTCTGAATGCCCGGCCAGGCGGCGGCAGCGATCGTGCCCACGAAAGCGGCACCGAACGGACCCGCGGAACCCACCGGAAGCTGCTCATGCACCGCACCCCATGATAGGCTACTGCGCTTTCGGAACAAGGCAACCGAGACCCCCAGCAACCCCAGACCCGAGGTCCATCATGCCCGCCTTCGTCCCCGCGGCTGCCCGGACGCTGAGCATCCTCGAGGCGTTCGCGCGCGAGCAGCGCGAGCTCAGCAATTCCGAGGTCGCCGCGCTGCTCGACATCGCCGACAGCAGCAGTTCGGATCTGCTCCACACGCTCCACGAACTCGGCTATGTCATGCGCACCGCGCGTAGCCGCCGCTTCTATCCCACGCAACGCCTCATCTCGGTGGCGCGCGCCATTGCCGAGCATGATCCGGTCGACATCGCGATCCGCGAAGCGATCGAACTGCTCAGCCGACGCACCGGCGAAACGGCGCTCTGCGGGCGGCTCGACGGGCACAAGGTGAACGTGGTCGGCATCCAGGAAGGCAGCTACGCCCTGCGCTACATCCAGCGCACCGGCACGCGCGTAGCCGTGCACCTGTCGTCCCTCGGTCGTGCCCTGCTCGCCATCCTGCCCGAGGACGAAGCCATGAGCCTGCTCGACGGGCGACTGCTGCGCAGCGTCACCACCTCGGAGTCGGGCGACATCGACATCCTGCGCACGAAGATCGCCCAGGCGCGTACCGACGGCTATGCATGGGTCGATGGCGAAGGGATGCCCGGCGTCGCCGGCATCTCGGTGGCGGGCATGATCGGCCCCGAGCCGATCGCGATCGCGCTGGCGGGGCCCGCGGAACGCTTCCGCGCCCATCGGGAAGAGTATTGCCGCCAGCTGCTCGAGATCCGCAGCCTGGTCTTCGGTCCCGAATCGCCGGGCGTACGCTCACGCAAGCCGCGTCGGCGCCGGCATCTCGTTCGCGTCGCCTGATCCGCCGCCGCCGGGGCGCGCGGCGCTCCACCCTGCCAAAATCGTAAGCCTGACTTACAATCAGGCATGCATATCAATACGGATCCGGGCAGCGTCGATGGCCTGCGGGTGAATCCCGACGGCTTCGGCTTCCTGCTCGCCGACGTCGCCCGGCTGATGCGCCGCCGCTTCCGGGCGGGCATGGCGACCGAACCCCTCTGTCCGGCGCTGACGCCCGCCCAGTCGCGTGCGCTGACCTGGATCTGGCGTCACGAGGGCGCGCACCAGCGGGCGATCGCCGACCTGCTCGACATCCAGCCCATGACCCTGGCTCGCCTCGTCGACCAGCTCGCCGAGCTCGGCCTCGTCGAGCGGCGGCCCGACCCGGCGGACCGGCGCGCCTGGCGTCTCTACCTGACCGGGTCAGCGAGCCCGCGGCTGCATGCGATCCGCCGCACCGGCGCCAGTACGCGCAGCACCGCCCTGCGGGGCTTCGAACCCGACGAAGCCGAGCAACTCATGGCGATGCTGCATCGGGTGCGCGCAAACCTCGCGGACGATATCGATCACGACCACGACACCGGGGAGGACGACAGATCATGAAGGCTGCGGTAGTCACGGCAAGAGGCCTCGAGGTCCGCGATGTCGACGTTCCGGTCGCCGGGCCCGAGGAGGTGCTGGTCCGGGTGCGGGCGAGCGGCCTGAATCGCGCCGATCTCGGCATGCGGGCCGGGCATGCGCACGGCTCGAGCGGTGGCGTCGGCACCGTCCTCGGGCTCGAGTGCGCGGGCGAGGTGGTCGCCACCGGCCTCGGAATCGACGACCTGGCGCTGGGCGACCGGGTGATGTGCTCGGTGCGCGGCGGCCATGCCGAGTACGCGCTCGCGCATCGCGGCCGGGTCCATCGCATCCCCGCGAACATGAGCTTCGCGGAGGCCGCCTGCTATCCGGTCGCACTGCAGACCATGCACGATGCGGTCGTGGTGCGCGGGCGCCTCGCGCCGGGCGAATCGGTGCTGGTCCAGGGCGCTTCCTCCGGCGTCGGGCTCATGGCGCTGCAGATCGCGCGCCGCTTCGGCGCGAAGCAGGTCATCGGCAGCTCCGGCAACGATGCCCGCCGCAAGCGCCTGCACGAATTCGGCGCCGACGCCAGCATCGACACCCGTGATCCCGACTGGCCCGAGGAGGTGCTGCGCCTGACCGACGGACGCGGCGTCGACCTGGTGGTCGACCAGCTTGCCGGGCCCTATGCCAACGGCAATCTGCGCGCGACGGCGGTGCTCGGGCGAATCGTCAACGTCGGGCGGCTGGCCGGCATGCACGCCGACTTCGACTTCGACCTGCACGCCCTGCGCCGCATCGAATACATCGGCGTCACCTTCCGTACCCGCAGCGTCGCCGAGGTGAACGAGATCAATCGCCTGATGATCGCCAACCTCGGGGCGGCGCTGGCCGCCGGGGAACTGCGCCTGCCGATCGATCGCCGCTTCCCGCTCGACCAGGCCGATGCCGCCCTCGACCACATGCAGGCGAACGCCCATTTCGGCAAGCTGGTGCTGGAGGTCGGCTGAGGACCCGATGAGCACTTTCTCCGGTTCCGCCGAGCCGGCGCTGCGCGATCCCGCCGTCGCGGCGCCCGCGCTGTGGCTGGTCGCCGCGATGCCCGCGCTCGCGATCTTCGCCTCGCTGGTCTACATGCCCTCGATCGAGGCGATGGCGATGGATTTCGCCGTCGGCACCGAGGCGATCCAGCATACCGTCACCATCTATCTCGCGTCGCTGTCGGCTTGCGCACTGCTGGTCGGCCCGCTCAGCGATCGCTATGGCCGGCGACTGATCTCGATGCTGGCCATGACGATCTTCGCGATCGGCAGCCTGCTCGCACTGGCCTCGGACAGCATCGGCTGGCTGATGGCGGCCCGTTTCCTGCAAGGGATGGGCGCGAGCGGCGGCATCGTCCTGCCCCGCTCGATGGTGCGCGACGCGCTCCATGATCGCCATGCCGCCCGGGCGAGCGCCACGATCGCGATGTCGATCTCGGTGGTGCCGATGGTGACTCCGCTGATCGGCGGCCATATCCAGGACATCGCCGGCTGGCGCGCCAACTTCGCGATCGTGGCGGTGCTGGCGGTCGCGCTGTGGATCGCCGCCTGGCAGCGCCTTCACGAAACCCTGCCCCCGGCCCGGCGCTTCGTCGACGGCGCCCGCGCGATGCTGCTCGGCTATGTGTCGCTGTTCGCCAACCGGCAGTTCATGGTCCACGCCCTGCCGATCGCGCTGGGCGCGGTCGCCATCTTCTCGTACCAGACCGAGGCGCCGGTGCTGCTCATCGCCGACCTGAAGGTGCCGCCCACCGAATACGGCTACTACGCCGCCATGCCGGCCATGGGCTTCTTCCTCGGCACCTCGATGACGCGGCGCTACGCCTTGTCGGTCAGCCGCGCCCGGCTGATCGAGATCGGCTGCGGCCTGTATGTGCTCGCCGGCCTGGCGATGGCGCTGTTGGCCATCGTGTTCGGGCCGAACCCCTGGCTGATCGCGCTGCCGATGGTGGTGTTCGGCGCGGGCAACGGGCTCGTGATGCCCAACGCCAACATCGGCGGCCTCGGCGCGGCGCCCCTGCTGGTCGGCTGCGCTTCGGCCCTGTCCAGTTCCCTGCGCATGGGCTCGGGATCGCTGGGCAGCAGCCTCGTCACCCACCTCCCGGCAGGCTCGGCCACCGCGCTCGGCCTGCTGGTCGCGGGCACGGGCGCCGCCGCGCTCGCATCCTGGTTCGCACTCGGCCGCGGCCGACCTGGGATACAGTGATCACCGGGCGATGAGCGCCCGAGCAGAACAGACACCCGGAGGAGCCATGGATATCAAGGGCAGGATTGCCGTCGTCACCGGAGCCGCCAGCGGCATCGGACGCGCCACCGCGCTGAAGTTCGCCGCCGAGGGCGCGGCCGGCGTCGTCGTGGCCGACCTGAACGAAACCGAGCTCGACAAGGTCGCCGCACAGACCGGCGGGCTCGCGGTACGCTGCGATGTCGGTCGCGAGGACGAGATCCAGCGACTCGTCGACGCCGCCCACCAGCGCTACGGACGCATCGACGTGTTCTTCTCGAACGCGGGCATCCTCGGCGGCGGCGGACCCGAGGCGCCGGACGAGCTCTGGGACGCCATGTGGCGCATCCACCTGATGGCGCATGTGTGGGCGGCGCGCGCCGTCGTCGAGCCGATGATCGCCGCCGGCGGCGGCCAGTTCATCATCACGGCTTCGGCGGCGGGCCTGCTGAACATCATCGAGTCGGCCCCCTACGGCGTCACCAAGCACGCCGCGGTGGCCTTCGCCGAATGGCTGTCGATCGCCTACGGTCGTCGCGGGCTCGATGTCGCCTGCCTGTGCCCGCAGGCGGTGCGCACCGGCATGGTCCCGGGCGATGGCGGCTCGGCCGGCGGCGACGGCATCCTGAGCGCCGAGCAGGTTGCCGAGGATGTTCTCGAGGCGATGCGCGAGAGTCGTTTCCTGGTGCTGCCGCATCCCCAGGTGCTCGACTACATGCGCGCCAAGACCCGCGACTACGATCGCTGGCTCGGCGGCATGCAGAAGATGTTCATGAAGGCCAATCCGCAGTGAAGCGCGATCAGTCGTCGTAGTCGACATCCGTGATCCGGCCGGTCCGGGCATCGATCTCGAGTTCGACCTTGCGACCCCGGCGGTCGATCGCTTCGACCTCGTACTCGTCGTCATCGTCGAGCTCGATCTCCTTGATGCGGGTGTAGCCCGCGGCCGTGAGCTGCTCGTAGATCTGTCCGATGGTCAGGATGCCGCCGCGATCCCAGGAGCTTCTGCCGGGACGGTCGTCCGCGAACGCCGGCGGCACGAGCGCGGCGGCGCCGGCGATGCCGGCGGCAAGGGCAATGACGGCGAAGAGGCTGGATGTACGCATATCGGTTTCACCTGGAGGTTGGATGCGGCCCCTGTCCGGACCGTGGGGAGATTCTGGCAGGGCCCGGCTGAATGAATCCTGAAGCGTTCGTTCAGCTGCGGTTCAGCTTCGCCGCGCTATACAGGCATCGTCGTGGCGATCCGCGTCCCTGCAAGGCTTCCCGGGGAGATCACTTGATCCGCATCCACCATGTCCTGCTGTCGCTGCTGCTGGCGTGCGCAGCCGTCGTCGCATCCGCCGACGACGATCACGACCGCGCCCGCCGCGCGCTGGAGGCGGGCGAGATCATGCCGCTGCACTCGCTGCTCGAGCGCGTCGCCCGCGAGCAGCCGGGCCAGGTCCTCGAGCTCGAGCTCGAGCGCGACGATGGTCGCTGGATCTACGAGCTCAAGCTGCTGCGCCGTGACGGCGTGCTGCTCAAGCTCGATGTCGATGCCCGCAGCGGTGCCGTGCTGCGCAGTCGCAACAAGGATCGGGACGACTGATGCGCCTGCTGGTCGCCGAGGACGAGCCGACCCTCGCGGCCCAGCTGCGCGATGCGCTGGCGGCGGCCGGCTATGTGGTCGACCTGGCCGACAACGGCATCGATGCGCAGCATCTGGGCAACGAGGAATCCTATGATGCGGTCGTCCTCGACCTCGGCCTGCCGGGGCTCGACGGGCTCAGCGTGCTGCAGCGCTGGCGCAGCGACGTTCGCACGATGCCGGTCCTGATCCTGACCGCCCGCGATGCCTGGCACGAGAAGGTGGCCGGCATCGACGCTGGCGCGGACGACTACCTCGCCAAGCCCTTCCACATGGAGGAGCTGCTCGCCCGCCTGCGGGCGCTGATCCGTCGCAGCGCCGGGCGTGCCAGCGCCGAGATCCAGTGTGGCCCGCTGGTGCTCGACACCCGCGTCTCGCGGATCACCGTCGACGGCAACCCCCTGTCGCTCACCAGCCACGAGTTCCGCCTGCTTTCCTACCTGCTGCACCGGCGCGGCGAAGTCGTGTCGCGCACCGAGCTCACCGAGCATCTCTACGCCCAGGATTTCGAACGCGACTCCAACACGATCGAGGTCTTCGTCGCCCGCCTGCGGCGCAAGCTGCCGGCCGGGCTCATCGAGACCGTGCGGGGGCTCGGCTACCGCATCCCCGATTCGCCATGAGCCGGCGCTGGCGTCTGCCCGCCGGCTGGAGCGGCTCGCTGCGGCTGCGACTGCTGATCGGTACGCTCGCCTGGATCATCGCCACCATCGCCATCGCCGGCTGGGGCCTGAGCAGCCTGTTCGGCCAGCATCTCTCGCGCCAGTTCCATGCCGAGCTGGCAACCCATTTCGAGCAGCTCGCCGCCCTGCTCGCCTTCGATGCGCAAGGCCGGCCCAGGGTGCCGGGCGAACTGTCCGACCCGCGCCTGCGCCGCCCCTACAGCGGCCTCTACTGGCAGGTCGACCGCAGCGGCGCCGACGGGACGCAGCTCGCCGTGCTGCGCTCGCGCTCGCTCTGGGACGCGGTGCTCGAGACGCCCGCCGACACGCAGGCCGACGGCAGGCTCCACGGACACCGCATCGAAGGCCCGGACGGCGCCGCGCTGCGCATGATCGAAAGAGTGATCCACCCGGCCGAGCATCCGCACCAGGGCTGGCGACTGGTCGTGGCCGCCGACGAAGCCCTCCTGACCGAGCCGCTGGCGCGCTTCAACACCCAGTTGCTGCTCGCGCTCGCCATCCTCGCCTTCGGCCTGTCGATCGCCGCCGTGATGCAGGTGCTGGTCGGGCTGCACCCGCTCGCCAGGCTCCAGCGGGCGCTGGGCCAGGTCCGCGACGGCACCGCCCCCGTCGTCGCGGGACACTTCCCCTCCGAGGTCCAGCCACTGGTCGACGACTTCAACGATGTGCTCGCGCGCAATGCCGAGGTCGTCGCTCGCGCCCGGACCCAGGCCGGCAACCTCGGCCATGCGGTCAAGACGCCGCTCACCGTCATCGCCAATGCCGCCGCCGGCGAACATTCCCCGTTCGCGGTCCTGGTGCGCGAGCAGGTCGCGATGGCGCGCAGCCAGGTCGACCGGCATCTCGCCCGCGCGCGCGCCGCCGCCGCGGTCGCGACACCGGGCGTGCGCACCCCGGTCGGGCCGGCGCTGGCCGGCCTGCTGCGGGTGATGAGCCGGGTCCATGCCGAACGCGGTCTGCAACTGCAGGTCTTGCCCGGCCCGGAGGACCTGGTCTTCCAGGGAGAGGCCCAGGATCTCCAGGAGATGATCGGCAACCTGCTGGACAATGCCTGCAAATGGGCCGGCTCGCGGGTCGATGTCCGCGCCGCGCGCGATGGCGCCGAACTGCGGATCGTCGTCGATGACGACGGCCCCGGCCTTCCCGAGGCCGCCCGGGCCGCGGTGCTCGACCGGGGCGTTCGTACCGACGAGCGCACGCCGGGCACCGGCCTGGGCCTGGCGATCGTGCGGGATCTTGCGCAGCTCTACGGTGGCGACATCAGCCTGGAAGAGGCTCCGACCGGCGGCCTGCGGGCGGTCCTGCGCCTGCCCGCCGCCACCCCGACGATCGGGCCGGAGTTCGGGCGCCAGTCCTGAAGCTCGGCAAGACTCTTCCCGCAGGCATCGGGATCACCGTCGCGAAGCATCCCCAGCATCGGCTTTCACTCGTGGCGCCGGAGGTCTTCACGACGCCCGAAGCGGGTTCACGACGCGTACGTCGTCATACTGCTGCCCATGGGCCAGGTCTTCGGACCAGAGCAGCGGCGCACCCGAACGCAAGGCAGCAGCGACGATCAGGCTGTCCCAGAAGCTGATTTGCCAGCGCCCTTGCACGTCGAAGCCGGCATCCAGCAGTGCACGATCATTGTCGACGACCTTCCCGACGAGGTAGTCGCGTACCCGTTGCGCGGAATCGGCCGGAGACAGGCCCGCCTTCTTCACCAGATTCACATGCAGTTACTGCAGAACCTGCACGCTGATCGCCGCCTTTCCCGGTTCGAGCCACAGCTGGTCGATCAGCGCCCGTGCCGTGGCATGCCTGGGATCCGGCGAATCGGTGAGCGCGTAGTACAGCAGATTGGTGTCGACGAAAACCTCAACGCTCATGGGCCTGCTCACGGTCGAGCGACCCTTCCCGGACCGGCACCGGCCGCCGCATGGCCTGTCGCGCACGCCGCCGGGCGGGTTCGAAGCCGTCAAGCTCCGCTACGGCACGGGTCACGAGCTCTCCAACCCATGCCGAAACCGATGTCTGCTGATCGACCGCGAGGTGCCTGATCCGCCGCAAGGTCTTTTCGTCGAGGCGCAGGGTGATATTGCCTGCCATTGTCATCGCACTCCGTATTCGGCACATATATAAGTACAGCACTTGAAAAGTGCAATGCTGCCAGTCCATCGAACTAGCGTTCGGTGGCCGCGGACGGCGCAAGACAATCCCGGAACGACGCCGCCAGGTTCCCCATGAGCCGGGGATAAAGCTCCGGGCCGGGCGCCAGGCGGGCGCCGAGCGGATCGAGACGGCCGATCCTGGCGGAGCTGCCCTCGATGACGGCCTCGGCGATCGCCGTCGAGAACTGCGGTTCGATGAAGACGCAGGCAATGCCGTCGGCGGCAATGCGCGTGCGCAGGCGGCGGATGCGCTCGGCGCCCGGGGAAACCTCCGGATTCACGGTCAGCACGCCGACCTGCGCCAGGCCGTAGCGCCGCTCGAAGTACTGGTAGCCGTCGTGAAAGACGACGAAGCGCCGTCCGGCGAGCGGAGCCATCTGCCGTGCGATCTCTGCATCGAGCGTGGCGAGCCGTTCGCGCAGTCGCTCCGCGTTGCGCCGGTAGGTCCCGGCATTGCCCGGATCGATGCCGGCGAGCGCTTCGCCGATCCGGCCCGCCAGTCCTCGTGCATTGGCGGGATCGAGCCAGATGTGCATGTCGATGGCGGCCGCGCCGTCGCCATGCCCATGGGAATGATCATGCCCATGATCATGGGCATGGTCGTCACGCAGCGGCAGCAGGCGCAGCCCCTCGGTATCGACGAGCCGCAGAACCTCGCCTCGCCGCACGAGGCTCGCGATCGGCCGCTCGAGGAAATTCTCGAGCCCGGGTCCCACCCACACCACCAAGCCGGCCGACTCGATGGCGCGGGCATCCGAAGGCCGCAGGGCATGGGAATGCGGCGAACTGCTGCCCGGCACGAGCAGGTGGGGTTCGCCGACGCCATCCATCACGGCCGCCACCAGCGAATGCACCGGCGCGATCGAGGCAACCACCGTCGGCGCCGCCGCCACGGGACCGAAGGCCAGTGCGGCAAGCAGTGCGGACAGGGCGCGCGCCCGGCGAATGATCGGCATCGGTGATATCGGCAAAGAACGTTAATATATTACATTCGATCTCGAGCCATCCCCAGCCAAGTGAAGCTCCCCTCCCCTGGTCAGTCCACCGACACCCTGGTCGCCCTTGCGGGGGTCGGCATCGCGCGCGCCGGACGCTGGCTGGTGCGCGATGTCGACCTCCAGGTCGGCCGCGGCGAGATCGTGACCCTGATCGGGCCCAATGGATCGGGCAAGTCGACGGTGGCCAAGGCGGCGATCGGGATCCATGCGCCCGACGAGGGCCGGGTGCTGCGCGCCGCCGCCCTGCGGGTCGGCTACGTGCCGCAGCGCATGGCGATCGCCCCGACCCTGCCGCTGACGGTCGAGCGCCTGCTCGGCCTGACCGGGCGGCTGTCGCCGGCCGAAGGCCGCGCCGCCCTCGAGCTGGTCGGCATACCGCATCTCGCGCGCGCCGAGGTCCACCGGCTCTCGGGCGGCGAGTTCCAGCGCGCCCTCCTGGCGCGCGCGATCGCCCGGCGTCCCGATCTGCTCGTGCTCGACGAACCGCTGCAGGGCGTCGACTTCACCGGCGAAGTCGCGCTCTACGAGCTGATCGTGCGCATCCGCGACGAGACCGGCTGCGGCATCCTGCTGATCTCGCACGATCTTCATGTCGTCATGGCGCAGACCGACACCGTAGTCTGCCTCAACGGCCATGTCTGTCGCCGCGGCACGCCGCAGAGCGTCAGCCGAAGCCCCGAGTACCTCGCACTGTTCGGCCCGCGCGCCGCGCAGACGCTGGCGATCTATTCGCACCATCACGACCATACCCATCTCGCCGACGGGCGGGTCCGGCTCGCCGACGGCACGATCACCGACGGCGACGCGCACCACCACGCCCGCCACGAGCATGGGAACGAGCACGAGCACCACCACGACCACCACCATCGCCACGACTGATGCTCGATGACTTCTTCACCCGGGCGCTCATTGCAGGCGTCGGCATCGCGATCGCGGCGGCGCCGCTGGGCTGCTTCGTCGTCTGGCGCCGCATGGCCTACTTCGGCGACACCATGGCGCATTCGGCGCTGCTCGGCATCGCCCTGTCGCTGCTCTTCGGCGCCAGTCCCATGCTGGGGGTGTTCATCGTGGCGGCGCTCGTCTCGGCGGCGCTCCTGCTGCTGTCGGACCGCGCGAGCCTCTCGACGGATGCCCTGCTGGGCATCCTGGCGCACTCGACCCTTGCCGCCGGCCTCGTCATGGTCGCGTTGATGACTTCGGTGCGGGTCGATCTGCTCGGCCTGCTGTTCGGCGACATCCTCGCGGTCAGCCGCTTCGACATCGCCGTGGTGTACGGCGGCGGCGCCTTCGTGCTCGGCGGGGTGGCCTTGCTCTGGCGGGCCCTGCTGGCCGATACGGTGAGCGCCGAGCTCGCGCAGGCCGAGGGACTGCGACCGGAACGCGCCCGCTTCGCCTTCATGCTGCTGATGGCCCTGGTGATCGCGATCGCAATGAAGATCGTCGGCATCCTGCTGATCACCGCCCTGCTGATCATCCCGGCGGCGACCGCGAGGCGCTTCGCCTCCAGCCCCGAACGGATGGTGGTGCTGGCCGCGGCCGCCGGCGCCGCCGCGGTCGTCGGCGGCCTGTTCGGCTCGCTGCGCTGGGACACGCCTTCCGGACCCTCCATCGTGGTCGCCGCCCTGCTGCTCTTCCTCGCGAGCCTGCTGGCTCCCCGCGCGCGCCAGCCGGCCTGAAGCACCCGAGCGGGTATGTCCCTTGCTCCGATGGCGTATCGCCCGCCGCTGCATCGAGTGCAGCGCAGGGGTGCTCTGCAAGGATCGAACATGAACACGACTGTGAAGCGAAGCCTGGGCGCAATGATGCTCGTCGGCACGATGGCGCTCGGCGCCTGTTCCGGCATGACGCCACGCGAGCGGGATACCGCGGTCGGCGCGGCGGTCGGCGGGGCCGCCGGCGCCGTCATGACCGACGGCGTGCTCGGCACCGTGGGCGGCGCCGCCGTCGGCGGCGTGATCGGCAACCAGGTCGGCAAGCACCGCCACGAACGATGAACCACGCGGGCCACATCCACCGGCCCGCCGGAATCCCGACATGATGCCGGCGGCCGGCCCCGTGCCGGAATCCGCCGCTGTGTCGTCAGTCCTCGCGGGGCGGGAACCTGCCCATGCGTTCGGCATAGACGCGGGTGAGTTCGGCGCCGAACAGGAAGATCTGGGTCGACCAGTAGACCCAGATCACGACGGCAACCACGGACGCGGCCGCGCCGAAGGGCGAGGCCACCCCGCTGGTGCCGAGATAGGCGCCGATGAGCGTCTTGCCCACGGTGAACAGCAGGGCGGTCAGCAGGGCGCCGACCCAGACGTCGCGCCATTCGATGCGCACACGGGGCATGGCCTTGTAGATGATCGCGAACGCCGCGGTGACCATCAGGAAGCTGGTGGCGAAGTCGGCGTAGCGCGCCAGCCATCCGAACGACTCCACCAGCGGCGCCCACCAGCGCTGCAGCGCTGCCAGCGCCGCGCTCGCCAGCAGGGAGACCATGACGAGGAAGCCCAGCGACAGCACCAGCGACAGCGATACCAGCCGGGTCCATACGAAACCGATGACGCCGCTGGCCTTCGGCTGTGGCGGCGCCCGCCAGATCTTGTCGAGGGAGGCCTGCAGCTCGGAGAACACGGTCGTCGCACCGATGATCATGGCGAACAGCCCGACGATGGTGCCGACGATTCCGCTCGTCGGACGATTGGTACGCGCCAGCAGGGCCTCGACGGCGTTGGCCCCGTTGTCACCCATCAGCTGCCGGAGCTGCTCGACGACCTCGCTGCGAGCCGCTTCCTCGCCGAACACGAGGCCGGCGACCGACACGACGATCAGCACCGTCGGCGCAAGCGACAGCATGGTGTAGTAGGCCAGCGCGGCTCCCATGCTCGAGGCGCGGTCCTGGCCAAAGGAGCGAGCCGCTTCGAGCAGCAGTTCGAAGAGGGTTCGGATTCTCATCGCAGGAGTATGCAACATGAGCCAGGGTGACAGAACGAACCCCGGTCCGGGCGATGGTCCGGACAGCACGATCGAACGCCGGCGCCGTCTACAGGACCGGCAGCGCGAGCGGGAATCGCGCAAGGATGAATCCGGTGCCGACGACGTCGCGGTGCAGGCCGGAGCGCGGCCGCAACCGGCCGACATGCCGGCGCAATCGCTCGACCAGCCGGGCCGGGAAGCCGAACTCGGGCTCGAGCCGAGGTTCATGGCGCCGGGCTACCTCGGCAGCGGCAAGCTGCAGGACATGGTGGCCCTGATCACCGGCGGCGATTCGGGTATCGGCCGGGCGGTTGCGGTGCTGTTCGCCCGCGAGGGCGCCGACGTCATGATCGTCGCGCTGTCCTCCGAGGACGATGCCCGCGCGACCCGTCAGCGAGTCGAGGAGGAAGGCCGGCGCTGCGAGTACCTCCTGGGCGACGTCAAGGATCCGGACTTCTGCCGGCAGGCCGTCGATCGCAGCATCGCCGCGTTCGGCCGGCTGGACATCCTCGTCAACAATGCCGCCTACCAGCAGCACACCGACTCGCTCGAGGCATTGCCCGACGAGCAGTTCGAGGAAACCGTGCAGACCAACCTGCTCGGCTATGTCCGGATGACGCGGGCGGCCCTGCCGTACATGCGCAATGGCGCATCGATCATCAATACCGGCTCGGTCGTGGGCCTCGAAGGCAGCGGCCAGCTGCTCGACTACGCCGCCACCAAGGGCGCGGTGCACGCGCTGACCAAGTCGCTCGCGCAGAACGTGATCGATCGCGGCATCCGGGTCAATGCCGTCGCCCCGGGGCCGGTGTGGACACCGCTCAATCCGGTCGACCGCCCGGCCGAAGGGGTGGCGAGCTTCGGCAAGAATACCGACATGAAGCGCGCGGCCCAGCCCGAGGAGATCTCCCCGGCCTATGTCTACCTGGCTTCGCCGGTCTGCTCGGGTTATGTCACCGGCATCGTCCTGCCGATCACCGGCAGCGTCGGAGCGATCTGAACGGGCGGGACGAGCCATGCTCGAAGGACTTCCCGAGGCCGTCGGCCGGATGCTGCGTGACCGACGCGCCGGCCTCGATCGCATCCTGTTCAATCGGGTATCGCTGCGCACGGGCCAGGCGGCGATCGAGGTGCGCAGCCTCGCGTTCGCCGACCATGCGCCGATCCCGCTGATCTACACCGCCGACGCCGACGGCCGTTCACCGCCGCTGCAATGGACCGGCGTGCCGGATGCGGCCACCCGCGTCGCGCTGGTGGTCGAGGATGCCGACTCGGTGATGCCGCAGCCGCTCGTCCATGCCCTCGTCGTCGACCTGCCGCCGGGGGACATGTCGCTCCCCGACGGCGCCATCGATCCCGACGGGGAGCTCGGGCCGCTGCTCGGGCGCAACTCGGTGCTCGGCACGGGCTGGCTGCCCCCCGATCCGCCTCCTGGCCACGGTCCGCATCGCTATGCCTTCCAGGTCTTCGCGCTGGCCGGCGGCAGGCGCCACCGTACCCGGCCGGGACGCGAAGCGCTGCTGCGGGCCATCCGCCGTCATGCGATCGCGAGCGGCTGCCTGATCGGCACTTATGCAAGGCCCGACGGCAGCCAGCGCAGCGGGAAACCATCAATGGCCACCCCCGCGCGGGACTGACACCCCCGCGCGGGACTGAATCAGGCGCCCAGGCGGGGCGGCGGCGCGGCCGGTGGCTCCTTGATGGGAGGCGGGATCTCGTCCGGCGGCGGCTCGTCGATCTCGGGCGGCGCCGGCTCGGGGTCGGTCGGATCGGGCGGTGGGCCCGGTCGCGGTTCGCCCGGTACCTCGGGCGACGGCTCGGGACGGTGCAGCCGTGCCGGATGACGGAACATCTTCATCGCGGAATCCTGCTCCATGTTCATCACCGCCTCCCCGTCGGCGGTTCGGGCGGGCGCAAGGCCCGTTCCTTCTCCAGGCCCGATGGGGTTTCGGAGTCGAGCCCGGCATGAGGGGACTCGGGCCGCTGCTTGCTCGAACCACCGTGCTGGAGCAGTTCCTCGACGATCAGGCGCCCGTAGTACTGGGCGCGTTCGGCACCGTGGCGGTCGACGATCGACGCGATGTCCTGCGCCTGGGCATTGTCGCCGGCCCGCACGACGAGCCAGTTGTAACCCTCTTCGGCAAGCGCCCGGTGCGCCTTGACGAGATTCAACTCCTGGCCGATGTTCGCCAGGAAGCCGGCGCGCTCCAGATCGCGATCGATCTGCTCGCACATCTCCCTGGCGCTGTAGCGTGTCATGTCGACCCCAAGGGGTCGGAGATCCGACACCACCCGATCGAGCGGAACATCGGGCGGGAAGGATACGACGACATGTCCCACCGGCTTGAAGACGCCGAATGCGGTGGGTTGATTGTCTTTCTCCATACATCCTCCGCGGCCGACGGCGCGGATGTTGCGCCGTCCGTACCTCGAAGTTGCAAGAGCGATGCCCGATGCGGGTGAGCGCCTTCCGGGTTCAGGGGTAGAGCCCGCGCATGTCACGCGCCTCGAGGATGCGGCTGCAGGCGATCACGAAGGCCGCGGTGCGCAGGGCGATGCCACGTTCGGTGGCCTCGCGCCAGATCAGGGCGAAGGCATCGGAGAGGATCCGGTCCAGGCGCGCGTTCACGGCATCTTCGGTCCAGGCGAAGCTCGATGCGTTCTGCACCCACTCGAAGTAGCTGACGATGACGCCGCCCGCATTGGTGATGACATCGGGAACCACCAGGATGCCGCGCTCCGCGAGAATGTCCTCGGCCTGCTCGGTGGTCGGCCCGTTGGCGCCCTCGAGGATGATGCCCGCACGGATCCGCGCGGCATTGGCCGCGGTGATCTGGTTGGAAAGAGCCGCCGGCAGGAGCATGTCGCAGTCGACGCCCCAGAAATCGTCGTCCGGGATCGGCGTCGCGCCCGGAAAGGAATCGATGCGCTGTCCCGCCGCGAGATGCGCGGCGAGGGCCACCGGATCGATACCAGCTTCGTCGACGATCGAACCGCCGACATCCTGCACCGCGACGACACGCGCGCCCTGGGCGGCGAACAGGCGGGCGGCGGTGCCGCCGACGTTGCCGAAGCCCTGCACCGCAACGCGGGTCCCCGCCATCTCGCGCCCGAGTCGGCGCAGGACCTCGCGCGCCACCACCGTGCAGCCGCGGCCGGTGGCCTCGCGCCGCCCGAGGCTGCCGCCGAGGGACACCGGCTTGCCGGTCACGACCCGCGGGGTGCTGGTCCCCACGTTCATGGAATAGGTATCCATAATCCAGGCCATGACCCGCTCGTCGGTGTTGACGTCGGGCGCCGGAATGTCCATCTCCGGGCCGATCATCAGGCCGATCTCGCTGGTGTAGCGCCGGGTCACCCGCTCGAGCTCGGCCATGCTGAAATGCGTCGGATCGATCCGCACCCCGCCTTTCGCGCCACCGAAGGGCACGTTCACCGCGGCCGTCTTGATCGTCATCCAGCCCGCCAGGGCCATGACCTCGGCGAGGTTGACGTCGGGATGAAAGCGCAGCCCGCCCTTGCCCGGACCCCGCGACACATTGTGGTGGACCCGGTAGCCCTCGAAGTGCAGAAGGCTGCCGTCGTCGCGACGCAGCGGCACGTCCACGACGATGAAGCGCTTGGGTCGGCGCAGCGTATCGGCCCAGCGCGACATGTGGCCGATGTGCGGCAGGACGCGATCGATCTGCGAAAGGAAGGTGGACCAGGGACCGGAGTCGGCATCGCCGACATACGATGGAACGCGGGGTGTCGCAACCGCATGCATGCGGCGGATTGGCGACGAATCGACCATGATTCCTTTCTTCTCCTTCATCCGCCGGCAGCAATGCCGCGGCGGCATCGGCATCGGAACGAGCCGGTGGGCTCATGTTGCGACCGGCCGCCATGCGGGTCAAGCCAGGAGGCGGGTACGGCAATTGCGTGTGGGCTGGCGAACGGGGCGGGCTGGTCCGACCCGCCATGGCTTTTCGCACCGGCAAAGGAGAGTCGAGCGGATGCGACGCGTATCGGATGTCATGACCAGTGGCGTACGAACCACAGGACAGCACGAACCCCTGCGACGCGCCGCGGAGATCATGGCCGCACTCAACGTCGGTTCGGTCCCCGTCTGCAACGGCAATCGACTCGTCGGCGTGATCACCGATCGCGACATCACGATACGGGCGATCGCCCGGGGCCTCGATCCCGCTACGACGCCGATCCGCGAAGTGATGACGGTCGCGCCGCAATACTGTTTCGACACCGACCCGATCGAACGGGCGGCCGCGCTGATGCAGCAACTGCAGATCCGCCGGCTGCCGGTCATCGATGGCAACGATCAGCTGGTGGGCATCGTCACGCTCGGCGACATCGCGGTACGCGGAGGGCCCGACAATGCATCGCGCACCCTGGCATCGGTCTCCACGCCCGCCGAGCCCGTTCGCGCGCCGGGACTGTCATTCGAGCGGCGGGACCGGGCTCAGATGGAAGTGCCGGCCGCCTGGGCGCTCGCCCAGGCCCACTGGAAGTTGTAGCCACCGAGCCACCCGGTGACATCGACCGCTTCGCCGATCGCGTACAGCCCCGGCAGGCGGCGGGCCGCCATCGTGCGCGAGGAGAGTCCGGCGGTATCGATGCCGCCGGCGGCAACCTCGGCTTTCGCGAATCCCGCGGTCCCGGCGGGCATGAAACACCAGGCGGCAAGACGCGCGGCGACCTCGTCGAGCTGTCGATCGGCGATGTTCGCGAGTTCGCCCGCCATACCGATGCGCTCCGCCAGCGCCTCGGCAAGGCGCGCCGGCAGGCAGGCCGACAGGACCGCGGCAAGCCGCGAGCGGGGTCGTTCGCGCTTGGCCTGGCGCAGCCAGGTCGGCGGACGTCCGGGCAGGAAATCGACGAGCAAGGGTTCGCGGTGGCGCCAGTACGACGAGGCCTGGAGGATCGCCGGGCCCGACAGTCCCCGATGGGTGAACAGCGCCGCCTCCCGAAAGCTCGCGCCACCGGCGCTCGCGACGACCTCGGTCGACACGCCCGACAGGCCGGTGAAGATCGTCTCATCGGCATCGAGGCGCAGCGGTACCAGCGCCGGCCTGGGCTCGACCACCTTCAGGCCGAAGCGGCGCGCAAGCTCGTAGGCATAGCCGGTGGCGCCGAGCCGGGGAATCGCGGGACCGCCCGTGGCGATCACCAGCGCCGGCGACGACAGCCGGCGCGCGCCCACGCGCAGGCGAAAGCCCTGCTGGCCGTGCTCGACATCGACCGCCGCTTCGCCGAGCGACAGCTCCACCCGCCCGAGCCGGCATTCCTCCAGGAGCATCGCGACGATCGCACGCGCCGAGCCGTCGCAGAACAGTTGCCCGAGCGTCTTCTCATGCCAGGCGATGCGGTATCGATCGACGAGCGCGATGAAATCCGCCGGCCGGTAGCGACGCAGGGCCGAGGTCGCGAAGTGCGGATTGGCCGACAGGAAATTCTCCGGGCCGGCATGCAGGTTGGTGAAGTTGCAGCGGCCACCGCCCGAGATGAGGATCTTGCGCCCGGGTTCGCCGACATGATCGACGAGCAGCACCCGCCGGCCGCGCTGGCCGGCGACCGCCGCGCACATCAGGCCGGCCGCGCCGGCGCCGAGCACGATCGCGTCGTACTCAGAGACGGTTGACATGGGCCGATACGCAGGCCCAGCGACCGTCCCGCAGACGCCACACATCCGTGTAGCAGCCGCTGCCGGGCTGGCCGTCCGGCTTGATGAAGGTGGTACGGGCGTGGATGAAGGCGAACTCGCCCAGCAGCCGGATGCCGACATGCTGCTCGCGCAGTTGTCGTACCGAAGAGCCCCGGCCGACCTGGGTGATGAACTGGCCGCGATCGAGCAGCGCGCCGTCCGGATTCATGTTCATGAAGTCGTCCGCGAGATGCGTCTCGAACCAGCCGACATCCGCCTCGTCGATCGCGCGTACGTAGTTGCGGTTCAGTTCGGTCAGGACACGCACCTGCGCATCCCGGTCGGTCGCATCGCGGGTCGTGGTCATGGTCGGGCTCCGTGATCGATGGAAGGCGCCTGGCCGGTCGGCCAGAATACAGGATGCCATGCCCGGCGCGATCGTGCGGGGCTGGGGCGGTCCGCCGGAGCGCCCCCGTTTTCGCGATACGATCGGTCCGCGGCGCCCTGCGCGCCCGCATGCCGTCGGCACCCTCGGGAGAGCAAGCTCATCCGGATTGCGAATCGCTTCGCCGCCCATTGCGCGGCCGCCGTTCTCGTGGCGAGCGCGCTGGCGCTCGCCACGGCGCCGCGCCCGACGCTCGCGCAGGCCGCACCGGTCATCACCGCGCCCGTGGTTCTCGCCGACGATACCCTCCACATCACCGCCATCGGCTCGGGTGAAGCCTTGCGGGCGGCGAACCTGCAGCCCGCGGTGGCCGGGGAGGTTGCCGAGGTCGCGTTCGTTGCCGGCGACCGCGTTCTCGAAGGCACGGTGCTGCTGCGCCTGGTCGATCGCCAGCAGGCCCTGGCCGTGGAGCTCGCCAACAGCCAGGTCGATGCCGCCCGGCGGCTGCTGGCGCGCTACGCCGATACCCGCGACAGCGGCGCGGTGCCCGCCAGCGTGGTCGACGACGCCCGTACCCGCCTGCGCGACGCCGAGATCGCGCTGGCCCAGGCGCGCGAGGATCTCGCCGATCGCCAGCTGCGCGCGCCCTTCAGCGGCGTGGTCGGAATCACCCGGGTCCACGAGGGCGACCGGGTCACCCCCGAGACCCTCGTGACCACGATCGACGATCGCCGGGTGATCCGGGTGTCCTTCGAGGTTCCCGAGGCCTGGCTCGGACGGCTGCTGGTCGGCCAGCAGGTCATGGCCGGGACCGTCGCCTTCCCCGACCGGGAGTTCCCCGGGCGGATCGCCCAGATCGACAGCCGGGTCGATCCGCTCACCCGGAACATCCGCCTGCTTGCCGACCTGCACAACAACGAGGACCTGCTGCGGCCCGGCATGTCCTTCGAGGTCCGCCTCACCCTGGCCGGCGAGCGGCGCCTCGCGATTCCGCAGCTCGCGCAGCAGTGGGGACGCGACGGATCGTATGTCTGGGCGGTGCGCGATGGCCGTGCCGAGCGCCTGCCGGTCCGATCGCTGCGGCGCGTCGGCGACCTGGTACTGGTCGCGGGCGAGCTGGAGGCGGGCGACACCGTGGTCGTCGAAGGCGCCCATCGCCTGTACGAGGGCACCGAGGTCCGCGACATCCTCGCCGATGGCCAGGCCACCGGCGGCGCCGGCCAATGAGCGAGGACCGGGCGAACGACCTGCCGGCGCTGTCGATCCGCCGGCCCTGGCTGGTCGTGGTGATGAACCTGCTGATCATGCTCGCCGGCATCGGGGCATTGCGCGGCATCGAGATCCGGGAACTGCCCAACATCGACCGGCCGGTGGTCGCGGTCCGCGCCGACTATCCGGGCGCGGCTCCCGAAACACTCGACTCCGAGGCGACGCGGCTGATCGAGGGCGCCGCCGCCCGGGTCCCCGGCGTGCACACGGTGCGCTCGGCCAGCGAGGAAGGCAACCTGCGCGTGATCATCGAGTTCCGGCCCGATGTCGATCTCGTGGACGCCGCCAACGATGTTCGTGACGCGGTTGCCCGCATCGAACGCGACCTGCCCGAGAACATCGAGAACCTGATCATCGTCAAGGCGGACGCCGACGCCGAACCGGTGATGCAGCTGGCGGTCTCGAGCACCGAACTCGCGATCGACGAGCTCACCCGCACGATCGATGAACAGATCGAACCCGAGCTCGTCTCGGTCACGGGCGTGGCCGATGTGGTCGCCTTCGGCGGACGCGAACGGGTGATGCGGGTGCGCATCGACCCGGCGCGACTCGCGGCCCGCGGCCTTGCGGTCGACGATGTCGCGCGGGTGCTGCGCACCGCGCGCGCCGACATTCCAGCCGGCAGCCTCGAGTCGGACGATGTCGAAGTGCTGGTGCGCGCCGACGCCTCGGCCGCCGACCCGGCGGCGATCGAAGCGCTGCGCCTGAGTCCCGGCGTGCGCCTGGGCGACGTCGCCGATGCCTTCTTCTCACCCGCCGATCCGGTCTCCTACGTCAGGCTCGACGGGCGCACGGTGGTCAACCTCGGCGTGCTGCGCCAGGCCCAGTCCAACAGCGTCGAGATCTCGGCGGGGGTGCGGCGCGCCATCGAACGCTTCAACCGCGACAATCCGTCGATGTCGGTCTCGGTGGTCTCCGACGAGGCGATCTTCATCGAAGGGGCGATCGAGGAAGTCCGGTTCAGCCTGCTCCTGGCGGTGGTGATCGTGATCGCCGTGGTCGGGCTCTTCCTCGGGCGCTGGCGTTCGACCCTCATCCCGGCGGTATCGATACCGGTCTCGCTGATCGGCACGCTGGCGGCGATCTGGCTGCTGGGGTATTCACTCAACCTGCTCACGCTCCTCGCCCTGGTGCTGGCCAGCGGCCTGGTCGTCGACGACACGATCGTGGTCCTGGAGAACATCATGCGTCGGCGCGCCCAGGGCCTGGGCCCACGGGCGGCGGCGGTGCTCGGCACCCGCGAGGTCTTCTTCGCGGTGATGGCCACCACGGCCACCCTGGCCGCCGTCTTCATCCCGATCTCCTTCCTGCCGTCGCTGACCGGCCGCCTGTTCGCCGAGTTCGGCTTCGTCATGGCGATCGCGGTCGCCCTGTCCTCGTTCGTCGCCCTCACCCTCGCTCCGATGATCGCCGCCCGGCTGCCCGGGGATCGGCCACCGGGACGGATCGAACGCGGACTGGCCGCCGTCGGCCGCCCCTTCGTCCGCCTCTACGAACGCAGCCTCGGATACGCCTTGCGCCACGCGTGGTGGGTGCTCGCGATCTGCATCGTCCTGGCGCTGCTCGCACTGCTCGGGTTCGGGCGGCTCGCGCAGCAGCTCACCCCTGCCGAGGATCGTGGGGTGCTCATCGTCCGGCTCACCGGGCCCGACGGCAGCAGCCTCGCCTACATGGACCGCCAGCTCGAACGCGCGCTGGCGACCGTCACACCCTTGCGCGACGAGGGCCTGGCCACCACGATCTACACGATCACCGGCCGCTGGGACCTGAACCGGGTCGAGATCGTCGCGCCGCTGGTCGACTGGGACGAGCGGGACCCGAGCCAGCAGGCACTCGCGGCGCGGGTGATGGACGAACTCGCCGAGCTGCCGGGCGCGCGGGCGCAGATCCGCAGCGGCACGAGCCTCGGTGCCGGCACCGGCGACGGCAGCATCCAGATGGCGATCACCGGCGACGACCATCCCACCATCGCGACCATGGCCTTCGAGTTCGCGGCGGCCATCGACCGCGAGTTGCCCGGGATCGCCGACATCCATGTCGACTGGCAGGCAACACAGCCGCAGCTCGGCCTGCGGGTCGATCGCGAACGCGCCGAGGAGCTGGGCGTCGGGGTCGAAAGCATCGACATCACCCTGCGGGCGCTGGTCGACGGCGCCGAGGTCAGCGAGATCAACGTCGGTGATCGCGCCGTGCCGGTCTTCGTGCAGTCGAACCGGCGCGGCACGATCGATCCCGAGGACCTGCTGATGTACCGGGTGCGCGCGGGCGACGGCCGCCTCGTGCCGCTCGCGCAGTTCGTCCGCTTCGAACAGGGCGCGATTCCGGCCGAGCTGCCGCGCTACGCACAGCGTCGGGCGGTCCAGGTCAACGCCATCCCGCACGACGACTATCCACTCGGGCGGGCGGTCGAGGATCTGCGCCGGATCGCCGAGCGCGAGCTGCCCGAATCGATGGGCCTGGTCTTTCGCGGCGATGCCGCGACCTTCGAGGAAAGCGAGCGCGACATGCAGCTCACGTTCGCGCTGGCGATGCTGGTCGTGTTCCTGGTGCTGGTCGCGCAGTTCGAGAGTCTCACCAGCGCGACGGTGGTGACCCTGACGGTGCCCTTCGGGCTTGCGGCGGCGGTCTTCGCGCTGCTGGCGGGCGGCATCTCGCTCAACATCTACAGCCAGATCGGCCTCCTGCTGCTGATCGGCGTCATGGCCAAGAACAGCATCCTGATGGTGGAGTTCGCCGACCAGTTGCGCGACCGCGGCCTGTCGGTCGCCGACGCCGCGCTGCAGGCCGCGACCATCCGCCTGCGACCGATCCTGATGACCATGGCCTCCACGGTGCTGGGGGCCGTGCCCCTGGTCATCGCCAGCGGCGCCGGCGCCGAGGCGCGGGTAGCGATCGGCACGGTGATCTTCGGCGGCCTGTCGTTCGCGGCTCTCTTCACGCTGTTCCTGACGCCGGTCATCTACCTCGGCCTGGCCCGCTTCTCGAAGCCACGGGCGCATCATGGCGAAGCGCTCGCGCACGAACTCGATGCGGCGGACCACATGCCCGGCGCTGCGCCCACTGACGGCCTGCACGGCGGCTCGCCATGAGCCACCGTCGACCCGGACCGCCCGGCATGCCGCCTCGCGCACTGCGAACCGCGTTCCTCGCGACGCTGTCGGCGCTGGCGGGCGCATGCGCCACCGATCCAGCGCCGATCGCCGCACCGACACTGGGCATCGGCACCAGCGACACCTATGTGGCGGCACTCGCCGATGCGCCCAGGCCCGGGCCCGAGGACCTGTTCTGGTGGCGTCGCTTCGATGATCCGGCACTGGCGGAATGGGTCGAGCGGGCCCTCGTCGGCAGCCCGGACATCGCGATCGCCCGGGAACGGGTGATCCAGGCCCAGGCCCTGCTCGACGGCGCCCGGGCGCGGCGCTCACCGGTGATCGGCGCGCAGTTGCGCTCCGCGCTCGGCTCTCGCGGCGCCGGTTCGCGCGGCAGCGATCCGCGCGCGAGCCTTGCCCTGGACTGGGACACCGATCTCTGGGGCGGGCTGCGCCAGGCGCAGCGCTCGGCCGCCGCCGGCGTGCTGCGCAGCACGCATCTCGAACAGGCGAGCCGGCTCGCGATCGCCGGCATCACCGCCCGGGCCGTCGTCGAGTGGCGGGAAGCGCTCGCCGACCTCGCCGCGCTCGCCGACGCCCTCGCCCTGCAGAACGATGTGCTGGCGGTGGCGCGTGTCCGGGTCGAGGCCGGCCTTTCGCCGCGGCTCGATGTCGAGCGCGCCCAGGCCGAAGTCGCCGCCGTCGAGGCCGAGATCGCGCGCGCCGGGATCCGCTCGCAACAGGCGCGGACAGCGCTCCAGGTGCTCGCCGGCGAACGGCCCCATGCCGGGGCGAATCCCCCGGCTGGCGGCGGTGTCGCGGGATCGGGGGAGCCGGCAACGGCAGTGCCCGCCCTGCGCGGCGCCCTGCCCGTCGGCCGGCCGGCGGACCTGCTGCGCCTGCGCCCCGATCTGCGCGCCGCCGAGGAGGACCTGGTGGCCGCGAGCGCCGAAGTCGGCGTGGCGCGGGCCGAACTGCTGCCGCGACTCGGCCTGCAAGGCACGATCGGGCTCGCCTCGGACAGCGGGATCCTCGACCTCGTGACCGCCAGCATCGCGGCACTGCTCGATGTCGCGCTGTTCGACGGTGGCGAGCGACGCGCCGGCATCGATGCGGCCGAATCACGCGCGCGCGAAGCGGGCCAGGTCTATCGCCAGACCCTGCTGCAGGCGCTCGAGCAGATCGAGTCCGCCCTGGTGGCCGCGCAGGGCACCGAAGGCGAAATCGAGGCGCTCGAGCGCGGCATCGCCGCGGCGCATGCGGCGGTGGCGCAGGCGCGCTCGCTGTACTCGGCCGGCCTGTCGGGCCTGCTCGATGTGCTCGATGCCCGCCGTACCGCCCTCGCCCAGCACCGCCAGTTGCTGCGCGCCCGCGGCGACGCCGCGCGCCAGGCGATCGCGGTGTTCGAGGCGATGGGATTGATCGGCGAGTCGGGCTGAAATGAATCCGCCAGCCCCGCTATCGCTCGATTCGGCCGCGCTCCCGGCGCGGTCGGACGCCGCTGACCGGGTCCGGGACTACTCGTCGGATGCCGGGTCGATCGCGTCGTCGACGATCTCGGATTCCACCCGGTTGCGCCCCGCGCTCTTGGCGCGATAGAGCGCCCGGTCGGCGGCGGCGAACAGCGACCGCTCGGAATGCAGTCCCTGCGAGAGCAGCGTGGCGGCGCCGACGCTGACGGTCACCGGGGCGTCGGTCGCACCGTGCAGCATGCCGAGTTCGACGACCGACTCGCGGATGCCGCTGGCGACCCGCCCGGCGGCATCGGCGGCGGTATCGCCGAGGATCAGCGCGAACTCGTCGCCGCCGAGCCGCGCCGCGAGATCGCCCGGGCGCCGGGCATACCCGGCCAGCACTTCGGCCACCCGCACCAGGCATTCGTCGCCCGCCACATGCCCGTGCCAGTCGTTGAACTCCTTGAAGAAATCCACATCGAGTTCGATCAGGCTGACCGGCGTACGACGACGAACCGCGCGGCGCACCTCGTTGGCGAGTGTTTCCTCGAAATGACGCCGGTTCGCCAGGCCGGTCAGGGAATCATGGCGCGACAGGTGCAGCGCCTCCTCCTCGGCATGGCGGCGCTCGGTGATGTCGAAGTGCGAGCTGACGTACAGCGGCCTGCGTGTGTTCTCGAGGCGGCTGACGCGCATCACATACCAGCGATCGCGATCACCGGCCCGCATCGGATACTCGACCCGCACGGTGGCCTGCCGTCCGCCCAGCGCCTTGAGGACGCCCCTGGCCGCCTCGGCGCCCTGCCGGGCGCCGCTGGCGCTGGTCGCCTCCAGAAGGTCGAGATAGCTGCTGCCGACTGCGAGCAATTCGGAAGGGATCCCGCTCTCGCGGGCGAACCGCCGCCAGGCGGCGTTGACATCGACGATCCGCGCGTCCCGATCGATGATCGCGATGTGCTCGCCCAGGGAATCGATCACCAGGGTATGCAAGGCACTGCGGTCTCGAATCGGCACGGATCTGCGCTCCAGGGGATTTCGCTTCCCGGGGAAACGACCAGGCGGATTGGCAAGGCGTCCGTACGTCTTCATGCTCGATCCCCCGTGCGTCGCGTCCGTCGATGCCATTCGGCAACAATCATGCCCCGGTACCAGCAATGGCCGTGCCCAGGGACTGCGATCGCACTCAGGCCTTGCGGAACCTGAGGGTCATGCGGTCGGACTCGCCGATCGCCAGGAAGCGCGCGCGGTCGACCTCCCTGCCGCGCAGGGTGGGTGGCAGCGACCAGACCCCGTGCGGATGATTCCCGGTATCCCGCGGATTGGCATTGACCTCGCTGCGCGCCTCCAGGACGAAGCCGGCAGCGTGGGCGCGCGCGATGACGAAGGCTTCGCTCATGTAGCCGCTGTCGATCATCTCCCCGACCGATGTCTCGGGCGAGGCACGATGCTCGACGACGCCGAGAACGCCGCCCGGGGCGAGCACGCCATGGAAAGCGCGCATGCTGTGGTCGAGATGGCCGGCCTTCATCCAGTTGTGCAGATTGCGGAAGGTCAGCACCATGTCGGCGCCGCCACTCGGTTCGATGCCTCGAAAGCCGTGGTCGGGGCCGGGCTGCTCACCGACGATGACGCGATCGAAGACCCCGGGATCGGCCGCCAGTCGGGCGTCGAAACGCTCGCGGGAACGCCGCTGGTACTCCGATCCGCCCGAACGTGCATGGTGGGCGGCATGGAGCCGGCCCCGCTCCCGCAGGTAGGGTGCGAGGATCTCGGTGTACCAGCCGGCGCCCGGTGCGATCTCGACGACATCCATCTCGGGAGCGATACCGAAGAAACGCAAGGTTTCATAGGGATTGCGGGCGCCATCGCGCGCCCGCGCGGCGGGCGCGCGGTGCCGACCGGCGATCGCCGCGGCAAGCCGCGCATCGTGCGGCTCCGCGGCGCGGTTCGCGGCGCGCACCATTGCCGGCGCGGACATGCCGAGCGCGCAGGCGATCGCGAAGCGGCGACGCGCGGGGCACGGGACCAGGGTGGCAACAGGCATCGACATCACCGAATCTCGTCATCGAACGGGTCGATGCCCAGTATAGGCAAACTAGGGAACGCGCACCGCCCTCGGGTCGAGACCACCGTCGGCCCGATTCGGCAGGCCGGTGTCGATCCGATGGTGGACCGCCCGGTTGCGGCCGGCGAGCTTGGCCCGGTACAGCGCCCGATCGGTGACATCGAACAGCTCGCGCGGTGCCTCTGCCAGCGGCGCTCCGGCGGTGACCGCGCCGACGCTGACCGTGATGGCCTCGCCGGACGGGCGCAGGCTCATGCCGAGCGCCTCGACGGAACGTCGGATTCCCTGGGCGATCTGCCTGGCCGCCTCGTCGCCGGTCTCGCCGAGGATGAGCGCGAACTCGTCGCCGCCCAGGCGGGCCGCCAGATCGCCCGGGCGCCGCGAAAATCGCGACAGGACTTCCGCGATGCGCACCAGGCAACGATCGCCGCCCACATGGCCATGGGTGTCGTTGTATTCCTTGAACGAATCGACATCGACCACCACCAGGCTGATCGGCGTTCGCTTGCGCATGCTCCGGCGGATCTCGATATCGAGCGTCTCGTCGAAGCGGCGCCGATTGGCGAGGCCGGTCAGAGGATCATGGTGGGCGAGCTGCCAGGCTTCGTCCTCGGCCCGGCGCCTTGCGGTGATGTCGATGTGCGTCACCACGAACAGGGGTTCGGTTGCCGATTCGAGCGGCTTGCCGCGCATCAGCATCCAGCGTCGGGTCCCCGGCCCGTTCATCGGGTACTCGAATCGCAGCTCGCGGCGGCGATCCGCGAGCAGCCGCTCGATGCCGTGGATCGCCCCGGCGACGTGCCGGTCGCCGGCCACGCCCGAAGCGGCGAGGAGCTCGATATACGGACCGCCCATGCGGGTGAGCCGCGCCGGCATGCCGAGAAGCCCGGCAAAGCGCAGCCAGGCCGCGTTGAGATCGACGATCGCGCCGGATCGGTCGATGATCGCGACCGGATCGGCCAGTGAATCCAGCACCAGCGTATGCAGTGCGCTACGGCTTCGCATGGTCTCTCGCTTTCGCATGGATCCGAAAGCGCAATATGCGTGCCCGGAGTCCGGGCAAGGAGCGCAAATTCCCTGCCCGGTCCCGGTTCAGGCCCTTGAAGGGCCCGGCCGGATTCAGCGCGCCGGCTGGAACACCGGTGCGCGCTTCTCGCGATGCGCCGCGAGGGTTTCGCGCTGGTTGGGCGAACCGAGCAGCTTCATCTGCTCGACCGATTCGAGGACGAGCGCATCGTGGGCGTTCGCGCATTCGGTATTCCAGATGCGCTTGGCCGACTCGATCGCGTGCGGGCTGTGGCCGGCGATCTCGCGAGCGGTCGCGTGCGCGGCTTCGTAGGGATCGGCGCACACCCGGGTCGCGAAACCATAGCCCAGCGCCTCCTCGCCGCTGAAGACCCGGCCGGTGTAGGTGAGCTCGCGAATCACGTCGTCGCGAGCCAGCGTCCTCATCAGCACCGTGCCGGCCATGTCGGGCACGAGCCCCCAGCGAATCTCCATGATCGACAGCTTCGTTTCGGGATGGATGTAGCGCATGTCCGCCCCGAGCATGATCTGGAAGCCGCCGCCGAAGGCGACGCCATGCACGGCGGCGATCACCGGTACCGGCATCTCGTGCCAGACCCAGGCCGCGTACTGGGGCTTGTTGGCCGCGCCATGGGTACGCTCGGCCAGCCGGTCGAGCGGCGGATCGGCGGGCTTGCCGTCGGCGCGGTTGGCGAGCCGGTTGAGATCGATGCCGGCGCAGAAGGCCCGGCCCTCGCCGGAGAGCACGACGCAGCGCACCTCCGGATTGCCCGCCACCTCGCGACCTGCGTCGACGAGCGCATCGAACATCGGATCATCGATGGCGTTCATCTTGTCGGTGCGCACCATGCGGACATCGGCAACGCCGTTGGCGATGTCGATACGGACTCGATCATTCATTGACTGTCTCCTGGATGGGTTCGCCAGTATCCGCCCGCGATGCGCAAGCGGTGCAGGTGAAGGATAGCGCAGCGACCCGGCCCACCCCGGGCCGATGAATCCGGACGCCGGCCCGCCCGCCGGGGACTCGTGGCAGGATATGCCCTGCCTTGCCTCGGTCGCGGCTGCGCCGACGACCGCATCACGCCCGGCTCGCACGGCGCACCCTATGGAACCGGAGACCTCCACGATGCCCGCCCATCCCGCAAGCGACCAGCCAGCCCCGGCCGAGCCGGCCCGGACCGGTTCCCGATCGCCTCGCCATCCCGTGGACGAGCTGCTCGATTCCCTCGTTGGCAAGCCCGGCTCGCGCTATCTCCTGCCGACCCCGATCCTGCTGGTCGACCTCGACCGGCTCGAGGCGAACATCCACCGGATGGCGGCGCGGGCTCGCGGCGCCGGTATCGCGATCAGGCCGCATGCGAAGAGCCACAAGTGCGCCGCGATCGCCCGACGCCAGCTCGAGGCGGGCGCGGCGGGCATCTGCTGCGCCAAGGTCGGCGAAGCCGAGGCGCTCGCGGCGGCCGGGGTCGGGCCGATCCTGCTCACCTCACCGGTGGTCGGCGCCGACCAGGCCCGCCGGGTCGCGGCGCTCGCCCGCCGGCATCCGGGCCTCGCGGCCGTCGTCGACCATCCCGAGCAGGCCCGTGACCTCGCCCGCGCCTGCCAGGGCGGCGCGGCGCCCCTGGCGACGCTCATCGACATCGATGTCGGGCTCGCCCGCACCGGCGTCGCCTCGCCGGCCGATGCCCTCGCGCTGGCCGAGGCGATCGCCGCCAGTCCGTCGCTGCATCTCGCCGGAGTGCAGGGCTACGGCGGCCAGTGGCAGCACATCGCCGGGCTCGCCAAGCGGCGCAGCGCGATCACGACCGGCATGGAGCGCCTCGCCGATGTCGTCGGCGCCCTGCGCGAAGCCGGCCACGAAGTCCCCTGGGTGAGCGGCGGCGGCACCGGCAGCTTCACCACCGATGTCGACCTCGGTGTGCTCACCGAGGTCCAGCCCGGCTCCTACATCTTCATGGACTCGCAGTATCGCGATGCGCTCGGCGAGGATGCCGACGGCGAGTTCGAGCAGAGCCTCTTCGTGCAGGCGCGCGTCGTCAGCGCGAACGCGCCCTCGCACGTGACGGTCGATGCCGGCCTGAAGGCCTTCGCGACCGACGGCCCCCTGCCGCGCCCGGCCACCCCCCGCTACGCCGACTGCCAGTACTTCTGGTACGGCGACGAGCACGGCGGGCTCGCCCGTCCCGCGCAAGGCGAATCACCGGCGCTTGCCGAGCGCATCGAGTTCATCCCGCCGCACTGCGACCCGACGGTGGACCGCTACGACCGCCTCGTCATGGTCCGGGGCGACACCGTCGTCAACGTGGCGCCGATCGAGGCCGCCCGCCGGGCCCAGTAACGAAAATGAAAAAATGGGGTCAGACACGATTATGAACATAATCGTGTCTGACCCCATTTTTCCATTTTTCAGTCCAGCACGCGGCGGAAGTAGACCACCCGCTCCGTCTCGCTGAAGCCGAGCGCCGCATGCATGGCATGGCTGCCGGTATTGTCGAGCATGGCGTCCGAGGCGAGTTCGCGACAGCCACGAGCGCGCGCCCAGGCGACGATCTCGGCCATCAGCGCGGCGGCGACGCCCCGGCGCCGGGCCTGGGGCAGGACGAAGAGCCCTTCGATGAACGCCACCGGCGAGGACTCGGTGCCGTTGACATAGTCGGTGCGCAGCGACACCTCGGCGAAGCCGAGGCGCGCGCCGGCGTCGTCGCGCGCCACGAACTGGCCGAAGCGGAACGGATCCTCGGCCACACGCGCCATGTCGGCGGCATGCTCCTCGCGCTCGGAATCCGGCCAGAGCATCTCGCGCAGCGCGAGCCAGTCGTCGTCCTCGGCACCGACGGCGTCGATGCTCGGCGGCGGATTCGGCATGCAGGTCTCTCCCCAGGATTGGATTGTCGATCGGCTCGCGTCGGGCGGCGAATCAGGAGACGATGCCGGCGGCGAGCCCGCGGACGATGTCGGCCGCCGGCACCGGACGCGCCCCGCCCGGATTCTGGCCCGACCATAGCGGCGAGAAATCGGGGCTGCCCCGCTTCTCGGCCGCCGCCCGCAGCGGTGCGGACGCCGCGCTCGCCAGCGGGAACTCCGGTGCGAGTTCGCTCATCGGCCCGTGCTCGCGCAGGTAGCGGTTGACGATGCCGCGGGCCGGGCGCCCGGTAAACAGGTTGGTGAGCGCGGTATGGCGGGCGGCATCGCTGGCGAGCGCCGCCCGGTGCAGCTCGCTGGTGTCCGCCTCGGGCGTGCGCAGGAAGGCGGTGCCAGCCTGGATGCCGGCCGCGCCAAGCGCGAGGGCGGCGCGGACTCCGGCGGCATCGGCAATGCCGCCGGCGGCGATCACCGGCACCTTCACCGCGGCCACCACTTGCGGCAGCAGGGCGAACAGGCCGAGCTGCTCGGTGAGATCCATCGACAGGAAATGGCCGCGATGGCCACCGGCTTCGAGCCCCTGCGCGATGACGACATCCGCCCCGTTCGCCTCCAGCCAGCGGGCTTCGGCCACCGTGGTCGCGCTGGCCATGACGATCGCGCCGCTGGCCTTGACGCGACCCAGAAGGCCGGGCTCGGGCAGGCCGAAATGAAAGCTCACCACCGGCGGGCGCAGCGACTCGACGATGTCGGCGCCGGCGCTGTCGAAGGGATTGCGACCCGCACCGGTGCCGATCGCGCCGGTGTCGATCCCCAGCTCGGCATGCGCCGCGGCAAGCGACTCGCGCCAGCGCGCATCCCGGGCGGCGTCGAAGGCCGGTACCGCATGACAGAAGAAGTTGAGGTTGAACGGCCGGTCGGTGGCATTCCGGATGCTGCGGATCTCGTCGCCGATCGCGGCGCCCGAGAGCATCGCGCAAGGCAGCGAACCCAGCCCACCGGCCTGGCTGACCGCGATCGCGAGGCGGCTGGCCTGGACGCCGGCCATCGGGGCCTGGACGATGGGCAGGTCGATGCCGAGCAGTCTGGCGAGCTTCATCGGTCCTCTCCCGTGACGGTGCAGAGAACCGAATCTACTACGTTCCCGAAGTCGCGGGCGCCGGCCTCCTACAGGCCGGGCCGGCCACGGCCGGCGGGCCCGCGTGCCGGTCTTGCGCCCTTGCCGCCGAAGCCGGGCTTGCGCCCCGGACTGCCGTAGGCGCCCGGGCGACCGCCTCCCTTCCAGGGCTTGCGCCCGCCGCCGGCCGGCCGCTTGTCGCGCGATGAAGGCCGAAAGCGCGCTTCATGACCTTCGATCTCGCTCACCTGCACGCTGCGCCCGAGCAGATGTTCGATCTTGCGCAGGGCGAACACATCCTCGCGTCCGACGAAGGACAGCGCCTGGCCGGTCGCACCGGCGCGGCCGGTCCGCCCGATCCGATGCACATAGTCCTCGGCGAACTTGGGCAGCTGGAAGTTGATGACATGGGTGATGCTGGCGACGTCGATCCCGCGGGCGGCCACATCGGTGGCAACCAGCACCTTGCACTCGCCCCGGCGCAAGCGGTTGAGGGCACGGGTCCGGTCGCGCTGGCTCAGGTCGCCATGCAGGGCTTCGGTCGCGAAGCCGTCGCGATGCAGCGCGCCGGCGAGCTCCTCGGCGTGGCGCTTGGTGGCGGTGAACACGATCGCCTGGCCCAGACCGGTGTCGCGCAGGCAGGCCTGCAGCAGGCGGTCGCGGTGCCCGGCATCGTCGACGTAGATCACATGGTCGTCGATCGGCGTTTCCTCGACACCGGCCCGCTCGATCGCCAGCCATTGCGGATCGCGCAGCAGCTGCGAGGCGAGCTGGCGCACGCCGCGGGACAGGGTCGCGGTGAAGCAGACCGTCTGGCGCGCGGCGGGAACCGCCCGGGCGATCTCGAGGACGTCGTCCGAGAAGCCCATGTCGAGCATGCGATCGGCCTCGTCGAGGACCAGGGTGTCGATGCGCGAGAGTTCGATACGACCGCCACGCAACTGGTCGATGAAGCGCCCCGGCGTCGCCACCAGGACTTCGTGCGGCGCCGCGAGCTGGCGATTCTGCACCTGGTAGGAGGCGCCGCCCGTGATGCACACGCTGGTGAAGCGCGGCAGCATCCGGGCGAAGTCGCGGGTGGCGCGTTCCACCTGCTGGGCCAGCTCGCGCGTGGGCGTCAGCACCAGCACCCGCGGCCCGCGCCCCCTCGCAGCTTGCGTGGTGGCGATCCGGTGCAGCGCCGGCAGCATGAAGGCGGCGGTCTTGCCGGTGCCGGTCGGCGCGGTCGCAACGAGATCGGCGCCGGTGAGCAGAATGGGAATCGCCGCGGCCTGGACGGGCGTCGGCGTGGTGATCCCGAGGCGGGCGAGCGCACGACCCAGGGGCGGCGCAAGCTCGAAGGAGTCGAACGAGGAAGGGGTCATCGATGTGGATTCACGGAAGGCGCGCCCGGACATCGCCACCCCACCTGCCGGATCGCGGGGGCCTGCTCGGGTGATGCGCGGATCGGGGCCGCGCAAGGCGCGCGGCGGTCGGCGGATCGCATGGGCATCGACGCCAACCGGGACCAGGTCCGGTCGCACCGGAACCCGTGGGGCCAGAATTCGATGACTCGGCCCGCGCTACGAAGGAATTCGGCGCGGGCATTGGCAGCACAGCCTCCCATTCTCGCATGTTGCAGCGCAAAAAGCGAACATTTCCGGCTCCGCGCCGCCGCGCCATCCGGAACGGACGCCGGTCCCGGCAAACGGAGTTGCTATCCTCTGGGATCACGCTGCGCCGGTGGCGCACGAGGAGGCACCGATGATCGACCCCGGACTCCTGCCCTTCATCGACATCTGGAACCAGAAGTGGGCGCGGGCCGCGCCGGATGCGACGCCGCGCGACCGACGCGAACTCGGCGAGGCCATCGGCAGGGAGTTGCGCATGCCGACGCCGGGCGATGTCGACACCGACGCCGTGCACTGGGTCGACTCCCCGGCCGACCGGGTGCGCCTGCGGGTGTTCCGCCATCGCGACGGCGGCGCGCAGCCGGCACTGGTCTACATGCACGGAGGCGCCTGGGTCCAGGGCAGTCCCGAGACCCACTGGGACATCACCGCCCGGATCGCCTCATGGAACCGGCAGACGGTGCTCAGCATCGACTACGCGAAGTCTCCCGAGCATCCCTTCCCGGCGGCGCTGGAGCAATGCGCCGCGGTGGTCGACTGGACTTTCGAGAACGCCAGCGCCCTGGGCGTCGACCCGGGGCGGATCGCGGTCGGCGGGGATTCCGCCGGCGGCAACCTGGCGGCGGCCCTCGGGCTCAAGCTGCGCGACGGCCCGCGTCGCCTGCAGGCGCAGCTGCTGGTGTATCCGTCGACCGCATTCGCACGCGATCGCCCTTCCTACGTGCAGAACGCCGACGGGCCGATCATCCGGGTCGCCGACATGGCGCGCATCGACGCGATGTACTGCCCCGACCCGAGGGACCTGCGCCATCCGCTGGCTGCGCCCCTGCTGGCCAGCGACCATTCGCGACTGCCGCCGGCCTACATCGCGGTGGCCGAGCACGACCCCCTGCGTGACGACGGCATCGCCTACGCCGAGGCGCTGCGCCGCGCCCGGGTGCCGGTCGAACTCGACGCGGGCGCGGGCCTCATCCACGGCTACCTGCGGGCAATCGGCTATTGCGACGCCTGCGGCGCGGCGCTCGAGCGGATGTGCGCCTGGCTCGCCCGCCAAGGGCCCGTTTCGACGATGGCTGCGCGCCGGTCCGCCGGAGCGCCGCCCGGATGACGACAGCATGCCGTCGGCATCGGCTTTTTCCATCAGATTTTCAGATAGGTTGAATCTTCTTCAATCTTATTTATTGTTGGAAAATACCGAACAGTCCCCATCGCCCACGGCAGGGACGTTCCGGTTGCGAGCGAGACAAGCCCCGCTCCATGGCCCGAACGAATGTCCGGCATCAACAGTTTCTGCATGTTTCGCCCGTATTTCAGCCCCTCGACCGAAGCAGGGGTCCTGCGCATCTCGATCGCCCTCACGCTGCTCCTGACAGTCCTGGGGGTGTTCTTCGGAATCCTGGCCGCGTCGCTCACACTCCTGTTCGACGCCGGCTACGAGCTCATCGATGTCCTCATGACCGGCCTGGCGCTGCTGGTGGCGCGGCTCATCGCCGCGTCCACGTCGGCCAGCGCCAGCAACAACCACCAGCTGGCGGAGCGCTTCAACATGGGTTTCTGGCATCTGGAACCCATGGTGCTGGCGATGAACGGCCTGCTGCTGATGGCCGCCTCCCTCTATGGCCTGTTCCATGCGCTCGACAGTATCCTGGGCGGCGGACGCCAGCCTGTCTTCGGCTACGCGATACTCTTTGCCGCCATTTCCCTGGTGATCGAGCTCGGCGCCGCGGCATTCATGGCCTCGGCCAACCGGCGGATCCACTCGGAGTTCCTGACGCTCGACGCCAGGTCATGGCTGATGTCATCGGGCATCACCCTGGCCTACCTGCTGGCCTTCGGATTCGGCCTGCTGGCCGACGGCACGCGCATGGCGTGGCTCACGCCGTATATCGATCCGGTCGCCCTGGGCATCGTCTGCCTGGTGGTCCTGCCGCTGCCGCTCGGTACCGTGCGGCGCGCCCTGCAGGACATCCTGATGGTCACACCCAGCGATCTCAAGCAGCATGTCGACGAGGTCGCACGGGCATCGGTCCAGCGCTACGGCTTCGCGTCGCATCGCGCCAACGTGGCCCGGGTCGGCCGCGGGCAGCAGATCGAGCTCTACTTCCTCGTCTCCAAGGACTGGCCCGCCCGGGCGCTGGCCGAATGGGACCGCATCCGCGACGAGATCAGCGAGGCCATCGGCGGTGACACGCCCGATCGCTGGCTGATGATCGTCTTCACGACCGATCCCGAGTGGGCGCAGTGACCGGGGCGGCCGCAGGCGCCGGCTCCTGCACCTGCCCCAGCAACTCCGTGTAGCGCGCCTGCACCCACTGCACCGTCGGCGTCGGCTCCCGGCCTTCCCGCCACAGGACGCGCACCGGCAGCGGCGATAGTGCCAGCGAGGGACAGGACACCTGCTGCAGCGGCTTGTCGTAGGCGTCGTCCATCCCGACGTTGACGGGCAGGATGGCCCATCCCAGGTCGTCGGCCACCATCTCCGCAATGCTGTAGAAGCTGTCCGATCGCCAGAGCCTGGGACTGACGGTGGCCTCGTGCACATCGGCCGTGTGCATCACCAGCTGGCGGTACTGCACGAGGTCCTTGCGCTGGACGACCTCGAGTCGCGCCAGGGGATGGTCGATCGCCACGAAGACGCCCTGCGGAACCTCGCCGATGTGGCGTTGCTCGAAGTGGGCGAGCAAGGCCCCCCGCACGAAATGAAAGGCGATGTGCGCCCTTTCCTCGGCGACATAGCCGGCGACCTCGGTGGCGGTTCCGCTCAGCAGGGTGAGCTCCAGGTCCGGAAATCGTGTCGACATCTCGCGCAGCAGCGAACTGAAGGCGGCGTAGGGCAGCGCTTCGTCGAAGGCCAGGATGAGCCTCGCTTCGCTGCCCGAGCTCAGGGACTGGGCCCGGTTGTCGAGCGCGTCGGCCTGGCGCAACAGTTCGCGAGCCTCGCGCAAGAGGAGCTGGCCCGCATCGGTGAGCTGCGCATTGCGCCGGGACCGGTCGAACAGCTCGACGCCGAGATCCGCCTCCAGCAGGCCGATGGCGGTGCTGACCGCGGACTGCGCCTTGCCCAGCTGCCGGGCCGCCACGCTGAACGAGCCGCTGTCGACGGCCGTGACGAATTTCCGGAGCTGATCGAGTGTCCATCGCATGGGCTGATTCTAGCGAGCCGCGCTCCGCCGCACCCATGCGCCCGACGCGACTCCCGATGCGCCGGAACGACTGCGGGACGCCGCGATTATGCCTTGTGTTGCATATTCCTTCGGAGGCATATATCATCGTGCTCCCGGCGTACGCCGAACCATGCAGCGAAGCTCATGCCAAAGAAATCCAGGAAGCCGGCGGCAACGCCCGCCGACAAGAAACCGAAACAGAAGAAGGCCGACAAACCGCCAACCGTGATCAAGGCGATCGACAAGGTAGCCACCCTCAAGGACCTGCGCAAGGCCGCGCAGCGCACCCAGGACGAGCTCGCCGAGATCATGGGAATGGGCCAGGGCGCGATCTCCCGGATCGAGAAGCGCGACGACATGCTGGTCTCCACCCTGCAGCACTACGTCGAAAGCCTCGGCGGCACCTTCCAGATACTGGCCACGTTTCCGGACCGCCCGCCGCTGATCGTCGAGCGCCTGGGCAAGAAGGACAAGGCCGGCAACCCGCCCCGCAGTCCGGAGAGGAAGTCCACCGGTGCGAATGGTCATGCGCACGCCCTGTAGAACATGCACGAGATACCGACGCCTTACTACCTGATCGACAAGCCGGCACTGCAGCGCAACCTGGATGTCATCGACCGTGTCCGGGAGCGCTCGGGCGCCAAGGTCCTGCTCGCGCTCAAGTGCTTCGCCACCTGGTCGGTGTTCGACCTGATGCGCCTGCACATGGACGGCACCACGTCCTCGTCGCTCTACGAAGTCAAGCTGGGCCGCCAGAAGTTCGGCGGCGAGACCCACGCCTACAGCGTGGCCTATGCCGATCACGAGATCGAGGAAGTCGTCGCCCATTGCGACAAGATCATCTTCAACTCCATCGGGCAGCTCGAGCGCCATGCGCGCATCGCCCGGGGCAAGCCCATGGGCCTGCGCCTGAACCCCGGCATCAGCCACGCGGGCTTCGACCTGGCCGATCCGGCGCGGGAATTCAGTCGCCTGGGCGAGACCGATCCCGCGCGCATCAGGGCGGTCGTCGACCGGATCGACGGCGTCATGATCCACAACAACTGCGAGAACGACGACCTGGGTCGCTTCGACGAGCTGCTCACCGAGGTCGAGCGACGCTACGGCGACATCCTGGAGCGGCTGGAGTGGATCAGCCTGGGCGGCGGCATCAGCTTCACGGCCCCGGGCTATCCGGTGGATGCGTTCTGCGATCGGCTGCGCGCCTTCGCCCAGACCCACGGCGTGCAGGTCTATCTCGAACCCGGCGAGGCGGCGGTCAGGCACAGCGCCACGCTCGAAGTCAGCGTCCTCGACGTCGGCTACAACGGCAAGCCGCTGGCGATCGTCGATGCCTCGACCGAGGCGCACATGCTCGACCTGCTCATCTATCGCGAGACGGCACCGCTGGGCGCCGATACCGGTGAGCATCACTACATGGTCTGCGGGAAGACCTGCCTGGCCGGAGACATCTTCGGCGAAGGCCGTTTCCCGGCGCCCCTGCAGGTCGGCGACCGCATCTCGATCGGCGATGCGGCGGGATACACCATGGTGAAGAAGAACTGGTTCAACGGCGTCAACATGCCGTCGATCGCCCTGAAGGAAGCCGACGGCTCGGTGCGTGTGGTGCGCCGGTTCTCCTTCGACGACTACGTGAACAGCCTGTCCTGACACACCCCCCATAACTGGAACCGGAGGGATATCCGAATGAAACGCAATGTCCTCATCATCGGCGCCGGTGGCGTCGCCCATGTCGCGGCACACAAGTGCGCGCAGAACAACATCCTGCTGGGCGACATCCATATCGCCTCGCGCACCCGCGAGAAATGCGAGGCGATCATCGCCTCCATCAGGGAAAAGGGCAGCCAGCGCAGCTCGGGCCTGCTGAAGGCGCACGAGCTCGACGCCATGGACATCGAGGCCACCAAGTCCCTGATCCGCTCCACCGGCAGCCAGATCGTCCTCAACCTGGGCTCGCCCTTCCTGAACATGTCGGTGATGACGGCATGCATCGAGACCGGCGCCGCCTACCTGGACACCGCGATCCACGAGGATCCCGACAAGGTCTGCGAGTCGCCGCCCTGGTACGCGAACTACGAATGGAAGCGTCGGGAAGCCTGCCGCCAGGCAGGCATCACGGCAATCCTGGGCGTGGGTTTCGATCCCGGCGTCGTCAATGCCTACGGGCGTTTCGCGATGGACGCGTATTTCGACGAAGTCGATTCCATCGACATCATCGACATCAATGCCGGCAGCCATGGCCGCTACTTCGCCACCAATTTCGACCCGGAGATCAACTTCCGCGAGTTCACATCGAAGGTGTGGTCGTGGGAGGACGGTCGCTGGAAGGCCAGCGGCATGTTCGAGCACCGCAAGGAATGGGACCTTCCAGTGGTGGGCAAGAGCACCGCGTACCTGACCGGACATGACGAGCTGCATTCCATGTCGACGAACCTGGGCGTGCCCAACATCCGCTTCTGGATGGGCTTCGGCGACCACTACATCAACGTGTTCACGGTCCTCAAGAACCTCGGCCTGCTGTCCGAGAAGCCCGTGCGCACCGCCGAAGGCCTGGAGGTCGTCCCCCTCAAGGTGGTCAAGGCCGTGCTGCCCGACCCCGCCTCGCTCGCACCGACCTACACCGGCAAGACCTGCATCGGCGACCTGGTCCGCGGAACGAAGGACGGCAAGTCCCGGGAGGTCCTGCTCTACAACGTGTGCGACCACAAGGAGTGCTACGAAGAGGTCGGCAGCCAGGGAATCTCCTACACCGCGGGCGTGCCCGCCGTCGCGGCGGCCATGCTCATCGCCGACGGAGCCTGGGATGTTCGCCAGATGATGAACGTCGAGGAGCTCGATCCGAAGCCGTTCATCGAACTGATGAACCGCATGGGGCTGGTGACCCGGGTGCGCGACGCGCAGGGCGACCGCGTCCTGGATCCGCACGCCGAAGGCCCGCAAGCCGCGCCTTCGCGCGGACGGTCCGCGAAGGTCCCGGCAATCTGATCTCTCCGGGACCGGTCCGGCGCGCCGCGCCGGGCCGGTCTCCGAGGCGTGTCAGGACGCCGGCGGCAGGCGCAGCCCGCGCGGCGTCAGGACTCGCTCGAGCAGCTCGAAAACGCCCTGTATCGCCAGCGCGAGCAGCGCCGCCGGAACGGCGCCCCGCATGATCAGCCCGATGTCGTCGAGCCGGATGCCGGTGAGGATGGGCTGGCCATAGCCGCCGGCGCCGATCAGTGCCCCGAGCGTCGCGGTGCCGACGTTGATGACCGCCGCGATCTTCACGCCGGCGAGGATGGAACGCAGAGCCAGCGGCAGCTCGACCCGCCGCAGTCGCACCCTCGCAGGCAACCCGAGGGCGGCGGCCGATTCGCGCAGCGAAGCCTCGATGCCGACCAGCCCGGCATGCGTGTTGCGCACGATCGGCAGGAGACTGTAGAGGAACAGCGCCGCGATCGCCGGGGTGGCGCCGATGCCGAACAACGGAATCATGAACACGAACAGGGCGAGCGAAGGCACGGTCTGCAGGATGCCCACCAGGCCGAGCACGAGCTGGCCCAGCCGGCGATGGCGGGCGGCGAGCACCCCGAGCGGCACCGCCAGCAGGATCGCCAGCGAAAGCGAGACTCCCACCAGCGCGAGATGCTGCAGCGTGTACTCGAGCAGCCCGGGACCGGACGCGCGCCCGCCGGCGCCGGGCTCGATTCTGAGGAAGCGCCCGGCAACCCGCGCCTCGGGCTCACCGTCGATCTTCACCGCCTTGTTCATCGCCCGCATCCCGGACGCGGATATCGTCCCGGCCAGATCCCCCAGGGCGGCGACGAAATCCGGCGCGCGCTGGCCGAGATCGAGGCGGAAGAGGAATACCGCGTGGTACCGGGGAAAATGGCGACGATCGTCATCGAGCACGCGCAGGCCATGGTGGGCGATTTCGGCATCAGTGCTGTAGAGATCGATCGCGTCGACCGCGCCCGTCGCGATCGCGCGATACGCCAGCGCATGGTCCATGCCGCGCGCATCCATCGGCAGCCGGTAGGCGGCCTTCAGCCCCGGCCAGCCATCGGCGCGATCCATGAACTCGTTGGACAGGGCGATCCGCAGGCCCGGGTGTGCGGCGAGATCGGAGATGCTCTCGATGTCCAGGCTCTGCGCCCGGTCCTCGAGCATCCCGATCGCATAGCTGTTGTCGAAGCCCAGCGGATCGGCCATGCCGAGGCCGAGCTCTCGCAGCCGCGCGCGCAGCGGCTCGATACCGGCATCGGCCGGCATGTCGCGCAGCAGTTCGTGCGCGAGCGTACCCGTGTATTCGGCGTAGGCATCGATCTCGCCCTCGAGAAGCGCGCGCCACAGGATGCGGGTGCCGCCCAGGCCCCGTCGGTGCGTCGCCTCGACGCCATGGCGCTGCGCCGCGAGCCGGGCGATCTCGCCGAGCACGATGGCCTCGGTGAAGTCCTTCGAGCCGATCGTCACCGCGACCGGGGCGGCGGCATCCGGACCTGCCTGCGGGTCGGTGTCCGCGGCCATGGCGATGCGCGCAAGGATCGACAGGCACAGCCAGACGAGGGCGAACCGGCATCTCATGGGCCGGGCTCCGGCAAGCCGCGCTGCGCGGCCAGGAACGCCCGCACGAAATCATCGGCGGGCGCCCGGCGAAAATCATCGAGGCTGCCATCCTGCACCACGCGCCCCCGGCGCATGAGCACCAGGCGATCGCTGAAGAAGGCGGCTTCGCCGAGATCGTGGGTCACCATGACCACCGTCTTGCCCAGTTGCCGGAAGATCGCGCGCAGCTCGTCCTGGAGTCCGTGGCGCACCAGCGGATCGAGCGCGCCCAGCGGTTCGTCGAGCAGCAGCGTCGGCGGATCGGGCATCAGGGCGCGCATCAGCGCGACGCGCTGGCGCTGGCCGCCGGAGAGCTCGGCGGGAAAGCGCTCCAGCAGGTCGGCATCCAGATGCACGAGCCCGGCCAGTTCGATCGCGCGCTGGCGGATGCGTGCCGCGCTCCAGCCGAGGTATCGCGGCAGCAGGCCGAGATTGCCCAGCACACTGAGGTGCGGGAACAACCCGCCTTCCTGGATGACATAGCCGACCCGGCGCCGCTCCTCCAGCATGCGCTCGCGGCGCAGCGCCACACCATCGCGCCGGACCTCGCCGGCGTCGGGCCACTCCAGTCCGATCAGCAGGCGCAGCACGGTGGACTTGCCGCAGCCGCTGCTGCCGATCAGCACCGTGGTCCGGCCGCGCGCAAAGTCGAGCGTGAGCGAGTCGACCGCGCGCACCGCGCCGTAGGCCCGGGTAACGCCGAGCAGGGAGAAGGCGGGATCGGACGCGGCCGGCATCAGGGGTATCGCGATCGCTGGACGGCCGGCCGCCGGGGCCTGGCCCGTTGCGCGATCAGGACGCGAAGATCCGCCCGGGATTGAGGATGCCCAGTGGATCGAGACAATGCTTGAGGCTGCGCATCAGCTCGATCTCCTGCGGACTGCGCGAGATGCCGAGCCAGTCCTTCTTCTCGAAGCCGATGCCGTGCTCGGCCGAGACCGATCCGCCCAGGGCCTGGAGGGGCCGATAGATGATCGCATCGGCATCCGCGCGGGCCTGCGGCGAATCGTCTTCGGTGAAGCTCACCAGGTGCAGGTTGCCGTCGCCGAGATGGCCGAAGACCCAGGTGCGCTGGCGCGGAAAACGCTCCGCGATCGCCGGGCGAACGATATCGAGATAGCCCGGCATGCTCTCGATCGGCAGCGAGATGTCGTAGGTGAAGGGCCGGCCATGCCGCAGGCACTGGCCGACGTCATCGCGCAACGCCCAGATCGCGGCGGCCTCGGCCTGCGACTGCGCGATCGCGGCATCGACGATGAGTCCGGCCGCCATCGCCTGCTCGCAGGCCAGTGCAAGGCGTGCGGCTTCGCCCGGCGCGTCACCGCCCGAGCCTTCGAGCAGCGCGGATAGCGGATAGCCGTGGGCGGGCGGCGGCCGGCCGCGCGCAGGCGGTGTGGTCACCAGTTCGT
>JBAYRO010000006.1:0-73959 GCA_041676645.1 Burkholderiaceae bacterium
CAGCACGAAGATCCGGCCACCGAGCGATGCCTGGATGCCATCGCCGCCCGCGGCCGGCGGGGGCGCCGGCGGCTCGATGTCCAGTCCCGCGGCCAGCAGCGATTCGATCACCTCGCGATTGCGCGCCTCGGTGAAGAAATTCTCGAGCGCGGCGATGATCTCGGGCCCGACCCCTTCCAGCGGGTCCGGCTCGAGGGCTTCGCCCTTCGAGCGTCGCTTCGCGTTCTCCTTCTGCAGCCGGATCTTTTCCTCCCCCAGGGCCGGCCAGTCGGCCGTCATGATCGCCTGGAGGCTGCCGAAGGCCCCGGACAGGATCCTGGCGATCTCCTCGCCGACATGACGGATCCCGAGACCGAAGATGAAGCGCGCGAGGCTGCAGCGGCGCGATGCCGCGATGGCGGCAACCAGCCGGGCGGCCGATTTCTCCCCCATGCGATCCAGGCCGGACAGCGTCTGCGCATCGAGCCGGTAGAGATCGGCCGGACTATGGACGAGGTCGCGCGCGATGAGCTGCTCGACGATCTTTTCGCCCAGGCCGTCGATGTCCATGGCGCGGCGCTGCCCGAAGTGCAGCAGGGCCTGCTTGCGCTGGGCGGCGCACACCAGGCCACCCTGGCATCGCCAGGCCGCCTCGCCGGGCTCGCGCGCGGCCTGCGAACCGCAGACCGGGCATACGGACGGCATCCGGAATTCGCGCAGGCGCTCATGGCCGGGCTCGCCTTCGGCGGGACGGCGTTCGGACAGGGCGCGGACGACCTCGGGGATGACATCGCCGGCGCGACGCACCACCACCCGGTCGCCGATCAGCAGGCCCTTGCGGCGGATCTCGTCCTCGTTGTGCAGGGTGGCGTTGCTCACCGTCGTCCCCCCGACGAATACCGGGGCAAGGCGCGCCACGGGCGTCAGGGCGCCGGTGCGCCCGACCTGGATCTCGATGTCGAGCAGATCCGTCTCGGCCTCCTGGGCAGGAAACTTGTGGGCGAGCGCGAAACGCGGAGCGCGCGCCACGAAGCCAAGGCGCTGCTGCTCGCGACGCTCGTCGACCTTGTAGACCACGCCGTCGATCTCGTAGGGCAGGCCAGCGCGGCGCTCCCCGACCTCGGCATAGTAGGCAAGCAGGGCCGCCGCGCCCGCACGGGTTTCATGCTCGCCCACCGGCAGGCCGAAGGCCGCAAGCGCATCGAGCAGGCCGGACTGGGTGGCCGGCACCTCGAAGCCGCGTGCCGCGCCGATCCCGTAGGCAAGGAAGCGCAGCGGGCGCCGCGCCGTCGCCGCCGGATCGAGCTGGCGCAGGCTGCCGGCGGCCGCATTGCGGGGATTCACGAAGCTGCGTTCGCCACGCTCGAGCTGCTCCGCATTCATGCGCTCGAAGTCGGCCTTGTACAGGATGACCTCGCCGCGCACCTCGAGGAGTTCCGGCGGAGCGTCGCTGCGCAGGCGCAGGGGAATCGCCCGCACGGTACGCAGGTTCGCGGTCACGTCCTCCCCGGTCTGGCCATCGCCGCGGGTGGCGCCCTGCACGAAGCGGCCCGACTCGTAGCGCAGGGAAATCGCGAGGCCATCGTATTTCGGCTCGACGCTGTAGCGAACCGCTGTCTCGCCCTTGCCGAGCTGCTCGCGCACCCGCCGGTCGAATGCGAGGACCTCCTCGTCGGTGAACGCGTTGCCGAGCGAGAGCATCGGCTCGGCATGCCGGACCGCCGCGAAGCCGGCCGCCGGTGGCGCACCGACCCGCTGGCTGGGGGAATCATGGGCCACCCATTCGGGATGCGCGGCCTCGATCTCGAGAAGCTCGCGAAACAGGCGGTCGTACTCCTCGTCGCTGCGAGTCGGCGCATCGAGCACGTAGTACTCGTAGGAGAGCTGCTCCAGCTCCGTCCGCAATCGTGCAAGGCGCTCGCGGGCGCTTTCGGCCATCAGTTGAACAGGCGCAAGGCGACCGGCGAGCCGGCCTGGAACCCGGCCCGTTCCAGCGCGCCGTAGCGCGCCGCCAGCTGGTCCTCGATCCGGGTGAACACCGCATCGGTGAGGGCCCGCCCGGTATCGTCGACCATGCGGCCCTGCAGGGCCTGGGCGCAATGCCAGGCGCAAGCCACCATCTCGCGCAGCGGTTGGCGCGCAGCGGCCACCCTGGGCACATCGAGCAGGAAGGTGAGCCGGTTCGGGGTGTCGCCCAAGGCCACCGAGAACACCACCTCGCCCTGCTCGCCGAGCCGGGCGTAACGGTTGTTGCCGCGCTCGATGACGTCCGCCGACTGCGCGATCCCGGCCAGATCGGCCGGCGAGAGCGCCTCGGCGACCTCGACGTTGACGCCGATCTGCGCATCGAGGGCGGCGCAACGGGCGTCGAGTTCCCGGGCGCGATCGAGGACCTGCATCATGTCCGGCGCGTCGACGAAGGCACCGAGGCTGTCGACCAGCGACTGCAGGCCAGCGACGAACTCGGAATACTCCATCGCATTGAGGGGTCCGTGGCGGTTGGCCATCAGGATGCCGACGCGCAGGCTGCGGTAGTGCCGTCCGGGCCGTGGCGCCTCCCAGGAATCCGCCACCGGAGCGGGCCCGGCATCCGCATCCGCATCCGCATCCGGATCCAGATCGGAGCCGGGGCCGGCCGCCGCGATGTCGCCGGCCTCCGCCTGCGGCGCGAACGCGGCGCCGTCGCCCTCGTCCTCGCGCAGGGCCTGGGGACCCTCGTCCATCGTCGCGGTCGTCGCCAGCGCGATCGGCTCGGTCGAAGCCTCCACCACGACCGGCTTGCTGCCGGCACGGCGGAATTTCCGCGCCAGGCCGATGACCCGCTCGCCCGCCACCGGGCCGGCGAGATCGACCGGAACACAGCAGTCGGCCACGGGATCGAGCCGCGCCGGCGGGGGACCGGCCCGTGCCGCATGGGCCTCGAGAATGCGATCCTGGGCGGAGATCACCGCGCCTTCGGCACGCCCGGCCGGCTCGAGGGCGGCGGTCTCGGGGGAATCGGCCGCGGCCGCTGCATCGGCGGCATCGGCCACGACATCGTCGAGCGCCGGCAGCGGTTCGTCCTCGATCGACCCGGTTTCCGCCAGTCCGTCACCGGCGCCGGGCGGCAGATCGACCACCGGGGCGGCGCCGACCCTGCCGAAGCGGGGCTCCTGGCGCAGCAGCGGCTCGGGCTCCCGGGCATCGGGGATCCGGCGCCGAAACGTGCCGCCGAGCCAGTAGTTGTACAGGAGGACGCCACCGACGCCGACCAGCGCCAGGATCAGCAGGCTCAGTCCCAGACTGCTCACGTGCAAACTCCTTCAGGCCACCTCGGCGTACTCCACGGCCCGATCGAGATCGACCGCGACGATCCGCGACACGCCACGCTCCTGCATGGTCACACCGATCAGCTGCGATGCGAGTTCCATCGCGATCTTGTTGTGGGTAATGAACAGGAACTGCGTCTGGTCCGACATCCGCCGCACGATCTCGACGTAGCGCTCGGTATTGGGCTCGTCGAGGGGCGCGTCGACCTCGTCGAGCAGGCAGAACGGCGCCGGATTGAGCTGGAAGAGCGCGAAGACCAGGGCAATCGCGGTCAGTGCCTTCTCGCCACCGGAGAGCTGGTGGATCGAGGTATTGCGCTTGCCCGGCGGCTGCGCCATCACCTGCACGCCGGCATCGAGGATCTCGTCGCCGGTGAGGATCAGTCGCGCCTCGCCACCGCCGAACAACTGCGGGAACAGCACGCCGAAATGGCGATTGACCGTATCGTAGGTATCCTGCAGGAGCTGGCGGGTTTCCTTGTCGATCCGGCGGATCGCATCCTCGAGGGTCTCGATCGCCTCGCCGAGATCGGCCGACTGCGCGTCCAGGAAACCCTTGCGCTCGCCCGCCTCGGCGAGCTCGTCCAGCGCAGCGAGATTGACCGCGCCGAGCGCCGCGATCGAGTTGCCCAGTCGGGTGACCTCGCCCTGCAGCCAGCTCGCCCGGGGGCGTTCCTCGGCCATGCCGGCGAGCAGCTCGGCTTCGGCGGCCTCGTCGACGCCCGCGCCGCGCAATTGCTCGTCGAACTGCTCGACCCCGATCCGGGCCGCCTGCTCCTTCAGCTGCAACGCCGCGACCTCGGCCCGCAGCGGTTCCTGCTCATGTTCGGCGCGCAGGCGGGCTTCCTCGCGCGAACGCAGCTGCTGGCCGAGATCGTCCAGGCGCTGGCGCGCCAGGCCGAGCGCCTGCTCGCGATCGGCCCGCAGGCCCAGTGCCGATTGCAGGGCCTGCTGTGCGGGTTGCGTCGACAGGCGCGCAAGCCGTTCGCGCAAGCCCGTCGATTCGGTTCCGCCCCTTTCGATGGCCTGTTGCGCCTGCATGATCGATTGCTCGAAGCGCTCGATGTCGGCCGCCGCCGTGCGAGTGGCGAACAGCGCTTCCTGGGCCGAGCGCTCCGCCTCGCGCAGCCGCGCCCGATGGGCATCGCGTGCGGCTTCGGCTGCTTCGAGCGCCTCGCGCCGCCTTTCGGCCGCTTCCTGGCGCTCGGCCAGGGATTCGTCGAGCGTCTCGAAGCGCGCCAGCGCCTGGGCGAGCACCTCGTCGAGCCGGGCCACGCTTTCCTCGGATTCGGCCTGCTCGCCGGCGACCCGTTGTCGCTCGCTCGCGACCCGCTCCGCTTCCTGGGCGAGCCGCTGCACTTCGAGCCGCGCGGCCCCGAGGCGGCGCGCGAGATCGGCATGGGATTCGCGCAGGGCTTCGAGGGTGCGCAGGCACTCGGCGGCGCTGGATTCGGCTCGCTGCGCCGCGCTGCGCGATTCCTCGGCGAGCAGCCGCGTGGCCCTGAGGACGCGATCGAGGTTCTCGAGTTCCTGCTGGCGCGCGAGCAGCCCTTCCTGCTCGCTGTCCGCCGCATAGAGCTGCATCGAGCCGCGCCCGATGGTGTGCCCGTCCGGCACGACGAAACGCCCGCCGACCGGCAGCTCGGCGCGCTGGCGCATCGCCGTTTCCATGTCCGGCGCCTGGTAGTGCCCCGCGAACCAGTCGGCAACGAGGGCCTGGACACCCGCATCACCGGTACGCACGACCGCGGCCAGCGGCAAGGCGCCGCCCGGCAGGCCCGCCATCGGGGCGCCCGGGGCGAGGCTGGCATCGAAGAATGCGACCTTGGCCGGCGGAGCGTCGCCGGCCAGGCCGAGTGCATGGTCGAGCTGGCCCACTTCGAGGGCGCCCACCCGTTCACGCATGATCGATTCGACCGCAGTCTCCCAGCCCGACTCGATATGCAGGTGCTGCCAGAGCCGCTTCATTCGCTCGAGTCCGTGGCGAGCCAGCCAGGGGCCGACCTTCGCCTGGCTGTCGACCCGCTCCTGGAGGTCGCGCAGGGCGGCGATCCGGGCCTCGACCTGGGCAAGCTTCGCTTCGGTCTCGCGCAGCGCGTCGTGCGCCGGCGCGCGACGGGTATCGTGCTCCTGCCACTGCGAGCGGGCCTGCTCGAGCCGGGCGGCCGATTCCTCTTCGCGGGCTTCGAGCTCGGCGAGCTCGGCCCGGGCGTTCTCCAGCGTCACCGGGTCGAATTCGCGCAAGGCCGCCGCATCGGCGGCCAGTCGCTGGCGACGCTGTTCGATCCGCTCGAGTCGCTCCTGGGCGTTGCGCTGCTCGAGGCTGCTGAGCTCCAGCCCCCGGCGAATCTCGTTGACCTCGGCCTGCCCGGTCTCCACCGCCTCGCGCGCCTCGCGCAGCGTGGTCTCGAAATCGTCGGAGGAATCGGCGAGCCCGGCGAGGGATTCCTCGAGGCTGGCGTGCCGCGCATCGGCTTCCTCACGGGCGGTGCGCGCCTGCTCCAGCCCTTCGGTGGCAAGGCGAAGCTCGGCCGCGAGGCGCTCGGCATCGGCCTGGATCGTGGCGAGACGGTCGGTGATCTGGCCACTGGTTTCGTCGACGTGCCGGATCTCGGCCTCGAGGCGACCGACCTCGGCATTGGCCTCGTAGAAGCGAGCCTGCTCGGCATGGACTGCATCGCCAGCCTCGTAGTGGGCGCTGCGGCGCGTCTCGATCTCGGCCTCGAGCGCCCGCTGCTCGGCGATCTTCGCCTCGAGGGCGGTACGGGCGGCGGACTCGCGCTGCCGACAGGCGGCCTGTTCGCGACTCGCCTCGTCACGGCGGACCAGCCAGTGCATCTGCTGCTTGCGTTCCCGCTCGGTCTCGAGCTCGCGAAAGCGCTGGGCGACCTCCGCCTGGCGCTCGAGGCGCTCGATCTGGTTGCCGAGCTCGCGACGGATGTCCTCGACCCGGTCGAGGTTCTCGCGGGTATCGGCAAGCCGGTTGCTCGTCTCGCGCCGGCGCTCCTTGTACTTGGACACGCCGGCCGCTTCCTCGAGGAAGACGCGCAATTCCTCGGGCCGCGCCTCGATGATCCGGGAGATCATGCCCTGGCCGATGATCGCGTAGGCACGCGGTCCCAGGCCGGTGCCGAGGAACATGTCGTGAACATCGCGGCGCCGGACCACCTGGTTGTTGATCAGGTACGACGAATTGCCGTCCCGGGTGAGCACCCGCTTGACGGAGATCTCGGCGAACTGCGCCCAGCTGCCGCCGATGCGCCCGAGGCTGTTGTCGAAGATCAGTTCCACCGATGCGCGTGCGGAGGGCTTGCGATCGGCCGAACCGTTGAAGATCACGTCCTGCATCGATTCGCCGCGCAGCTCGGAGGCCTTCGACTCCCCCAGCACCCAGCGCACGGCATCCATGATGTTGGACTTGCCGCAGCCATTGGGGCCGACGACGCCGACGAGCTGTCCGGGCACGTCGAACGCCGTGGGATCGACGAACGACTTGAACCCGGCGAGTTTGATCTGCTTCAGTCGCAAGTTGGAGTTTCCTCGCGGCAAGGTCCGTGCAGGCGCAACGGACGGTATCGGCTCGCCCAGAAAAGGCGAAAAGCCGCAGCGGCGGCTTGGCATGAAGCCGCAACGGCGGCCTGGCGATCCACCGCGGCGGCGGCTCGATCGGGGCTCCGTATAATAGCACCGCCCCCTCCCGAACCGAGGCCCGCCGAACGATGCCAGCGCACGGCGGCGCCATGTGCCCGGGGCCCTGCCGGACACCCAGAATGCCCTCCAGACCCAGCAAGCAGCTCGAGACCTTCCCGAACCCGAATCCGGCCAGGGATTACCTCGTCCATATCGAAATTCCCGAGTTCACCTGCCTGTGCCCCATGACCGGGCAGCCGGACTTCGCGACGATCGTCATCGACTACTTCCCCGATCGCAAGAATCTCGAACTCAAGGCGCTCAAGCTGTACATGTGGTCCTACCGGGACGAAGGCGTCTTCCATGAAGCCGTCGGCAACCAGATCCTCGACGACCTCGTTGCCGCCTGTCGCCCTCGCTTCATGCGACTGACGACCCGCTGGTATGTGCGTGGCGGCATCTTCACCACGGTGGTGCTCGAGCATCGCAAGCGCGCCTGGCAGGCGCCACCGCGGGTGGAGCTCGGTGAATTTCCGGTCACGAGAAGCATGGGCGCCTGAGAAATTCAAAAACAACATCAAGGCATTACAGCCACATGCTAAACCAGAAGCTGAGCCTGCTCCACCCCTATCCCTTTGAACGCCTTGCCAAGCTGCAATCGGGAATAGAACCCGATTCATCACGATTTCCGATCAATCTTTCGATCGGTGAGCCACGCCACCCCACACCGGCCCTGCTCAGCGAGGCGGTGTGCGCGAACGTGGCCGGGCTGGCGACCTACCCGGCCACCGCCGGCACGCCGGCATTGCGCGGCGCGATCGCGGCATGGATCGCAAGGCGCTACGGGGTCGAGCTCGATCCGGCCCGGGAGGTCCTGCCGGTCAACGGGTCGCGCGAAGCCCTGTTCGCCTTCGCGCAGGTCGTGATCGACCCGGCGCAGGGCGGCCACGTGGTCTGCCCGAATCCCTTCTACCAGATCTACGAAGGCGCGGCACTGCTGGCCGGCGCAAAGCCCTGGTACCTTACCCAGACTCCGGATCACGGCTACCGATGCGACTGGGAATCCGTCCCGGACGATGTCTGGGCGAATACTCGCCTGGTCTACCTGTGCACGCCGGGCAATCCCACGGGCGTGGTCGTCGGGCTTGAGGAATGGCGCAGCCTGTTCGCGCTTTCGGACCGCCATGGCTTCGTGATCGCCGCCGACGAGTGCTATTCCGAAATCTACTTCGATGAAGCCGAACCTCCGCTGGGGGCGCTCCAGGCGGCGCAGGCCCTGGGCCGCGGCTGCGAACGGCTGGTGGTCTTCTCGAGCCTGTCCAAGCGCTCGAACGCGCCTGGCCTGCGCTCCGGCTTCGTCGCCGGTGATGCGAGCCTGCTCGAGAGCTTCCTGCACTACCGCACCTACCATGGCAGCGCGATGAGCCCGGTGGTCCAGGCAGCCTCGATCGCCGCCTGGGGCGACGAAGCCCATGTCAGGGAGAATCGCCGCCTCTATCGCGAGAAGTTCGATGCGGTCACCCCCATGCTGGGTCGGGTGCTCGAGGTGGCTCGCCCCGATGCCGGCTTCTATCTCTGGGCACGGGTGCCGGGCGGCGACGATATCGGCTTCGGACTGGGCCTGCTGCGCCAATATAATGTGCGCGTCCTGCCCGGCAGCCTGCTCGCCCGCGACTGGCAGGGCCAGAACCCCGGTGACGGCTTCGTCCGGATCGCCCTCGTCGACACACCGGCCAACTGCGTCGAGGCCGCAGGCCGGATCGTGCAGTTCGCCTCCGGATCATGAACACCGTGCAAGAGACCATCGAGCGGGCCTGGGAAGACCGCGCCGCCCTGGACCCGGCGACGGCGACGCCCGAGATCCGCGAAGCCGTCGAGCATGTCCTGGGCGAGCTCGACGCCGGTCGCCTGCGGGTGGCCAGTCGCAGCGACGACGGCGCCTGGGTGGTCCACCAGTGGCTCAAGAAGGCGGTCCTCCTGTCGTTTCGCCTCCAGGACAATTTCCCGATGGGCGAGGCGCCGCTGCGCTTCTACGACAAGGTGCCCACGAAGTTCGATTCGTACGGGCGCGATGACTTCGTCCGGGCGGGATTCCGGGTCGTTCCGCCGGCCGTTGCCCGCCGCGGCGCGTTCATCGGCCGCAACGTGGTCCTGATGCCCTCCTACGTCAATATCGGCGCCTATGTCGATGAAGGCACCATGGTCGACACCTGGGCGACCGTCGGCTCCTGCGCGCAGATCGGCAGGAATGTCCACCTGTCGGGCGGCGTCGGCATCGGCGGCGTCCTCGAACCGCTGCAGGCGAATCCGACCATCATCGAGGACAACTGCTTCATCGGGGCGCGCTCGGAGATCGTCGAGGGCGTCATCGTCGGCGAGAACTCGGTGGTGTCGATGGGGGTCTACATCGGCCAGAGCACCAGGATCTACAACCGCATGACAGGCGAAGTCGGCTATGGTCGGGTACCGCCCGGCTCGGTGGTGGTGAGCGGCTCACTGCCCGCCCCCGACGGCAGCCACAGCCTGTATTGCGCCGTGATCGTCAAGCGGGTTACCGCAGCCACCCGCGCGAAGACGAGCATCAACGAACTGCTGCGAGGCGACTGAGCATCGGTCGGGTCCGCGCCAGCGGCCCGACCCGAAGACCGAGGAGATCGGATGAGCACGATGGAACGCCTGTTGCGCCTCATGGCCGACAAACGGGCATCGGACCTTTTCCTGACACCGGGCAGCCCGGTGCAGCTGAAGGTCAACGGCATCACCGTCCCGATCAACCAGCAGCGTCTCGAGCCACCCCATGTCATCGGGCTGATCCGCGAGGTGGTGGGCGATCGGCAGTGGGAGATCTTCGAGACCGACCACGAGCTCAACGTCGGCTACGGCGTGCGCGATGTCGGCAGCTTCCGGATCAACGTGTTTCGCCAGCGCGGCACCCCGGCGGCGGTGGTCCGCTTCATCCCGGGTGACATCCCGACCCTGGACGCGCTCGGACTGCCCCCGATCCTCGGCGAACTGGTCATGGAAAAGCGCGGGCTGCTGCTCGTCGTCGGCTCGACCGGATCGGGCAAGTCGACCACGCTCGCCTCCATGATCGACCTGCGCGCCGAGAAGCGCAGTGGCCACATCCTGACGATGGAGGACCCGATCGAGTTCACCTTCCGGCACAAGCGCTCGATCGTCAACCAGCGCCAGATCGGCACCGACACCAAGTCGCTGCAGATCGGCCTGAAGAACGCGATGCGCCAGGCGCCGGACTGCATCCTGATCGGCGAGATCCGCGACACCGAAACCATGACCATGGCGCTGGCCTATGCGCAGTCGGGCCACCTGGTGCTCGCGACCCTGCATGCGAACAACGCCAACCATGCCCTGAACCGCATCATCGGCTTCTATTCGCCGGACAACCGACGGGTCCTGCTCTCCGATCTGGCCGCCGCCCTCAAGGGCGTCGTCTCGCAACGCCTGATTCGCGCTCGCGAGGGCGACCAGCGCCTGCCGGCGGTCGAGATCCTGCTCAATACCCGGCATGTCGCCGAGCTGATCGAAACCGGCCGCCTCACCGAGATCAAGGAAGCGATGGAGAAGTCCCTCGCCCCGGGCTCGGTCACCTTCGACCAGGCGCTGGCGCGCCTGGTGCGCGAGAACCGCATCGCCCGCGAGGATGCGCTCGCCCATGCCGATTCGCCGACCAACCTGCTGTGGAACCTCGAGAATGCCGGCGATGAAGCGCCATCGGCCGCGGCATCGGGCGCCACCATGATGCCCGAGCTGCAGGTTCCGCCGACGCCCGGCGCCGACGCCGACCCCGCCCAGCCGGGCAGGCCGAAGCCACCGGGAGACTCGGCCTCGTTCTCGGAATTCCTGCTCAATGTCTGAACCGTTCCCGATCATCGTCCATGGCATCGAAACCTGCGACCAGGTTCGCAAGGCCCGGCGCTGGCTTCGCGAACACGAGATCGAGCATCGCTACCACGACTTCCGGCGCGACGGCATCGAGGCATCGATGCTCATCGCCTGGGCCTCGCATGTCCCCTGGGATTCCCTGCTCAATCGGCGCGGACTGGCCTGGCGGGCGCTCGACCCCCAGGCGCGGGCCACGATCGTCGACCAGACGAGCGCGATCGAAGCGATGCTGGCCGAACCGACGCTCATCAAAAGACCGGTGCTGATCGCCGGCGAACACGTCCTGGTCGGTTTCAACCCGAAGCTGTACGAAAGCCTGCTGCCGCCCCCGGAGGCGCGATGAACGCCCCCCACGCCCACTTCGTTCGCCACCCCGGAGGGGGCGCGCCAGTGGCCTCGGGCGGCCGGGCGCCACTGGCATGATGCCGGCCACCGAACCGGTCCGGGCGTTTTGCGAGACCCTGGTAAGACGCCGGTCACTCACCCCCGACGATGCCGGCTGCCAGCAGCTGATCATCGAGCGGCTCGCGGCCAGCGGCTTTGCCGGCGCATCCGAACGCCATGGCGACGTGAGCAACCTCTGGCTGGTCCGCGACGGCGGCCGGCCCGGCCCCACCCTGGTCTTCGCCGGGCACACCGATGTGGTGCCCACCGGTCCGCTCGCCGACTGGTCGAGCGATCCGTTCGAACCGCAGGAACGGGATGGACAGCTTCATGGCCGCGGCACGGCCGACATGAAATCCTCGATCGCGGCCTTCGTGGTCGCCGCCGAGCGCTTCGTCGCAGGCGCCGGGCGCGAGGGCTTCGGCGGTCGCATCGCGCTGCTGATCACATCGGACGAGGAAGGCCCTGCGATCGACGGCACCGTCCGGGTCGTCGAAGCGCTCGCGGCGCGCGGCGAGAAACTGGACTACTGCATCGTCGGCGAACCCACCTGCGTCGAGCGACTCGGCGACACCGTCAAGAACGGCCGGCGCGGCTCGCTGTCCGGCAGGCTGCTGGTCCAGGGTATCCAGGGCCATGTCGCCTATCCGCATCTCGCGCGCAATCCGGTGCATCAGCTTGCGCCGGCGCTTGCCGAACTCGCGGCCCATCGCTGGGACGACGGCAACGAGTTCTTCCCGCCGACCTCCTGGCAGGTCTCGAACATCCATGCCGGCACCGGTGCCGGCAACGTCGTGCCGGGCGAAGCGGTGGTCGACTTCAATTTCCGCTTCTCGACCGCGAGCAGCGTCGATTCGCTGAAATCCACGCTGGCCGGCATCCTCGATGCGCACGGCCTCGAGTACGCGATCGAATGGTCGCTCTCGGGGATGCCCTTCCTGACGCCGCCGGGCGAGCTCTCGCGGGCGCTGGCGGCGGCCATCCTCGCCGAGACCGGCGTCGAGGCAAGGCTTTCCACGACGGGCGGCACTTCCGATGGCCGCTTCATCGCGCGGATCTGCCCCCAGGTCGTCGAGTTCGGCCCGCTCAACGCCAGCATCCACAAGATCGACGAGCATGTGGAGATCGCGAGCCTGCCGCCTCTTGCCGCCATCTACGAGCGCACGATCAGCGCGCTGCTGGACCGATGAATCCCCATCAACGCCATGTGCCCCGGCCCGGGGCGGCCCGGCGCGGGATGCGCACGGTGCGCGACCTGCTGCGCTACGCATGCAGCCGCTTCGGGGCTGCCGACCTGCACCATGGCCATGGGGTGGCCGACCCGCATGACGAAGCCGCCTGGCTCATCCTCTGGTCGCTCCACCTGCCGCCCACGCCGCTCGAACCCTGGCTCGACGCCCGCCTCACTCCGGGAGAGATCGAGGGCATCGTCGAGCTGGTCGAGCGCCGCTGCAGCGACCGCACGCCCCTGCCCTACCTGACCGGCGAAGCCTGGCTGCGCGGCCTGCGCTTTCGCGCCGATCCGCGCGCGCTCATCCCGCGTTCGCCGATCGCCGAGGCGATCGAGGAATCCCTGCCGGAATGGCTCGACGCCATCGGCCGGCCGGCGCAATGGCCGCGTTCCATCCTCGACCTGTGCACCGGTGGCGGCAGCATCGCGATCGTGGCTGCGCTGGCCTACCCCGAGGCGCGCGTCGATGCCGCCGACATCAGCGCCGCGGCGCTCGAGCTTGCCGCCGAGAACATCGCCGAGCACGGCCTCGACGGGCGCATCGCCCTGCACCGGGGGGATCTCTTCGCACCGCTGCGCCGGCGCCGCTTCGACCTCATCCTCTGCAATCCGCCCTATGTGAACAGCCAGTCGATGGCACGCCTGCCCGCCGAGTTCCTTGCCGAACCGGGCCTGGCGCTGGCCGGGGGTATCGACGGCATGGATCTGGTGCGGCGCATCCTCGCCAGGGCTCCCGGGCATCTCACCGTCGATGGCCTGCTGCTGCTCGAGATCGGCCATGAAGCCGAGCATTTCGAGGCGGCGTTTCCGCGGCTCGAGTTCGGCTGGCTGCCGGTGGCCGCCGGCGATCGCATGCTCGCGATCATCACTCGCCGGCAGCTCGAAGCGGCTCGATGATCCGGCTCCGCGGCCTGGGCCTGGCGCGGGGCGGCAAGCCCCTGCTCGAAGGGGCCGATGCCGCGATCTCGCCGAGCGAGAAGATCGCCCTGATCGGGCCCAACGGCTCGGGCAAGACCACCCTGTTGCGTGCGCTTGCCGGCGAGATCGTCGTCGACGCCGGCGAGATCGATCGTCCGGCGATGCGCGTCGTGCGCCTCGAGCAGGGCCTGCCGGTCGGCGCGCTGCCGGCCTGGCGCCATGTGGTCGAGTCCGATCCGGTCCTGCGCACGGCGCAAGCCTCGCTCGATGCCGCCCTGGCCGCCGACGACGGCCATGCGATCGGGGAAGCCCATGCCAGCATCGCCGAAGCCGGCGGGCTCGACGCGCCGGCAAGGGCGCGCAGCCTGCTCCATGGGCTCGGCTTCGATTCGGGCCAGGCCGATGCCCCGGTCGACACCCTGTCGGGCGGCTGGCGCATGCGGCTCAACCTCGCCCAGGCGCTGTTCGTTCCCAGCGACCTGCTGCTGCTCGACGAGCCGACCAACCATCTCGATCTCGATGCCATCCTCTGGCTCGAACGCTGGCTGGCCCGCTACGAAGGCAGCTGCCTGATCGTCTCGCACGATCGGGATTTCCTCGATGCCGTCGTCCACGCCACCTTGTCGATCGAAGATCGCCGCCTGGTGCGCTATCCCGGCGGCTACTCGGCCTGCGAGCGCCAGCGCGCCGAGCGCCAGGCCCTGGCCGAACGCAGCTTCCGGCGCGATTCCGAACGCGCCGCCCAGTTGCAGAGATTCATCGACCGTTTCCGGGCCAAGGCAAGCAAGGCCCGCCAGGTGCAGAGCCGGCTGAAGGCGCTCGAGCGACTCGACCTGGCCGCCCCCCTGCGCGCGGCGAGCGGGCTCGACTTCGGCTTCCCGCAAGCCGGGGAATGCCCCGATCCGCTGATGCTCGCCGAGGGTGTCGCGGCCGGCTATGAAACGCCCGTGCTGCGCGATATCGACCTGACGATCGAGCGTGGCGCCCGCATCGGCCTGCTCGGCCGCAACGGCGCCGGCAAGACGACCCTGATCCGGACACTGACCGGCGAACTGCCGGCGCTCGAAGGCCGGATCCAGCGCGCGGCCAGCGCGCGGATCGGATATTTCGCCCAGCAGGGCGTCGAGCGCCTTCGAGCCGATGACAGCCCCCTCGCGCACATGGCGCGGGTCGCACCACAGGCTCGCGAAGCTGAACTGCGTGGCTTCCTCGGGCGCTTCGGATTCCGGGGCGAAGACGCGCTGCGCCCGATCGGGCCGATGTCGGGTGGCGAAAAGGCACGAGTGCTGCTTGCGGAACTGGTGCACGGCAAGCCGCAGCTGCTGGTGCTCGACGAACCGACCAACCATCTCGATGCCGCCGCGCGCGACGCCCTGACCGAGGCGCTGGCCGAGTTCGATGGCGCGCTGCTGCTCGTCTCGCATGACCGCTACCTGCTGCGCGCCAGCGTCGATCGCTTCATCCGGGTCCATGATGGCCGCGTCGATGCCTTCGACGGCGATCTCGACGACTATGCCGCCTGGCTGCAGGGGCGCGAGCGGACAGCCACGCCATCGACGGGGGATCGCCCGGGCGCCCCGGGCAGCCTGACGCCGGCGGACGCTCCCACGGATGCCACGGCCCGGGGTTCGCGTCGCGACGAGCGCCGCGCGGCGGCCGAGCGCCGAGCCCGCCTCGCGGTCGAACTGCGCCCGCTCGATCGCGAACTGGCCGCGATCGAAGGCCAGCTCGCCCAGCTGGAGGCCGAGATCGGCGCCATCGACTCGGCGATGGCCGACCCCGGCTTCCATGCCGACGGTGCCCGGGTCGCCGAAGCGGCCAGGCGTCGCGGGGAATGCAGCCAGCGCGCCGAAGCGCTCGAGCTGCGCTGGCTCGAAGTCGGCGAAGCGCGCGACCGGATCCTCGCCGGGACGCAGGAGCCCGGCTGATGCGCGAGGACATCGGCCTGTTCCGGTTCGACCTCGACGCGCCCCTGCCGGCCACGGCCGCCGGCTGGCTGAATCCGGCCGAGCGGGAACGGGCGGCCCGCTTCGCCACGGCAACCCTGCGCCAGCGCTTCACCGTCGGGCGCGCCATGCTGCGCCGCCTGCTCGCCGAGCACACCGGCGAAGCGCCCGAGCGCCTGGCGATCGAGGACGATACCAACGGCAAACCCCAGCTCGTCGGTCGCCCACTCGCCTTCAACCTGAGTCATGCCGGCAACCATGCCTTGCTCGCGATCGGCCCGGCCCGGCTGGACCTGGGCATCGACATCGAGGACCTCGCAGCGGTCGGCGACGTCGACGCCCTGGTGACGGTCTGTCTCTCGCCGGCCGAACGGCAAGGCTTCGCCCGCTTCACCGACGCGGCGACCCGGCGCGACAGCTTCCTGCGACTCTGGGTGCGAAAGGAAGCCTGCCTCAAGGCGATCGGCCAGGGCCTGCGCATCGAGCCCAGCGAATTCACCGTCGGGTTTCCCGTGTTCGGCGCCGATCTGCCGGCCCGCATCCGCGGCATCGACCTGCGGCTGTCCGACCTTGCCCCCGGCGTCCCGGGCCATGCGGCGGCGATCGCCGTCGTCGGCTCGGCGCCCATGCCGGCGCTGGCGCCCATCGCCCACCTGGCGCCCGCCTCGCGCAACCGCTGAGCGGCGCGCATCCTCCGATACAATCGGCACTGGAGACAGGCGCGGTCGATCCTCGTCGAATCGATTCCAGCCCGGTGCAATATTCTTCGAGAGCAAGACGCCATGGACAGACCCTTTCGACGCATCGCCATCGTCGGCGCCGGTGCGATGGGCCGGGGAATCACCCAGCTTTTCGCGCAGAGCGGCTTCGAGGTTGTCGTGCACGACACCCGCAGCGAGGCCATCGACGCCGCCCTCGCCCACCTCGAGGGCACCTTCGAGCGGCTCGCCGAACGCGGCAAGATTTCCGCCGATCAGGCGCGGGAGAGCCTCGGACGCGTGAGCCGCGGCGACTCCCTCGAGAGCCTGGCCGACTGCGACCTCGTCATCGAGGCCATCGTCGAGCGCCTCGATGTCAAGCAGGCGCTGTTCGGCCAGCTCGAGGCGATCTGCGCCGCCGACGCGGTGCTGGCCACCAACACCTCCTCGTTGTCGGTCACCGCGATCGCCAGCGGCTGCAGGCACCCGGGACGCATCGCCGGCTACCATTTCTTCAATCCGGTCCCGCTCATGAAGGTCGTCGAGGTCGTGCGGGGCGCGGCCACCGACGATGCGCCGATCGAGCGACTGGTCGAGCTGGCCCGCATCGCCGGCCACCGCGCCGTGATCACGCGCGACTATCCGGGCTTCATCGTCAATCATGCCGGCCGGGCCTATGGCCCGGAGTCGATCCGCGCGGTCAGCGAAGGCGTTGCCGACACCGTCACCGTCGACCGCATCCTGCGCGAGCAGGTCGCCTTCGACGGCAAGGGTTTCAGGCTCGGTCCGTTCGAGCTGCTCGACCTCACGGGGCTCGATGTTTCGCATCCGGTGATGGAATCGATCTACCGCCAGTTCTACGATGAACCGAGATTCCGCCCCTCGGTGCTGACCGCCCAGCAGCATGCCGCCGGCTGGTTCGGCCGCAAGACCGGCATCGGCTTCTATCGCCACGAGGACGGCGTCCAGCGCACGCCCGAGGAACCCCCCCATCCCGAGCCCGAGGCCATGCCACGGGTATGGGTCGGCCCCGGGCCTGCCGCCGCTTCGCTGGGCGAGCTCGCGGAGGCCCTGGGTGCGACCACCGTCGCGGGCGCCACGCCGCCCGCCGACGCGATGATCCTGGTCGCCCCCCTGGGCATCGATGCCACCACGGCAGCCGCCGGCTTCGACGGCAGTCGCGTGGTCGCGATCGACACCCTCTTTCCCTACGCCCACAAGGCCTGCAAGCGCCGCGTGCTGATGGGCACGCCCGCCACCACGCCGACGATCCTCGCCGCCGCGGCCGCCCTCTTCGCGCGCGATGGCGCCCGGGTTTCCGTGCTGCGCGACTCCGCCGGCTTCGTGGCGCAGCGCGTCGTCGCGATGATCGTCTCGGTCGCGGCCGACATCGCGCAGCAGCGCATCGCGTCGCCCGCCGACATCGACGAGGCGGTTCGCATCGGCCTGGGCTATCCGGTGGGTCCGCTCACGATGGGCGATCGCCTCGGTCCGGCCACGGTGGTCGGGATCCTGCGCGGCATGGCCAGCGTCACCGGCGATCCCCGCTGCCGACCCTCGCTATGGCTGCAGCGCCGCGCCCAGCTCGGCCTGTCGCTGCTGCACGACGACAATGCGTGAACCGATGCACGCACACGGTTCCAGCGATTTCCCCACATCATCAGACGAACGGAGGCGACGTGGCTGATCAATCGAGCCAGACCGAATCGACCGACCCGAACGCCGTCTTCTCGGGCACGATGGACGTGCCGGAACGGCACCAGTTCGATGTCGGCGTACTTGGCGAGTATCTCAAGGGCAAGCTGCCCGACTTCGACGGCCAGTTGCGCGTCGAGCTTTTCAAGGGCGGCCAGTCCAACCCGACCTACAAGCTGTCCGGAACCAAGCGCAATTTCGTGATGCGCTCCAAGCCGGGTCCGGTGGCGAAGCTCCTGCCCTCGGCCCATGCCGTCGAACGCGAGTTCCGCGTCCTGCAGGCCCTGGGCAAGACCGATGTGCCGGTCGCCGAGGTCTATGCGCTTTGCGAGGACGAATCGGTGATCGGCCGTGCTTTCTACATCATGGAGCACGTCGAGGGCCGGGTGATGTGGGACCAGTCACTGCCCGACATGGATCCCGGCGGGCGCCGCGAGATCTACGAGGAGATGAACCGCGTCATCGCCCTGCTCCACAGCGTCGATCCCGCCGCCGTCGGGCTCGAGGACTTCGGCAGGCCCGGCAACTATTTCGCCCGGCAGATCAGCCGCTGGTCCAAGCAGTACAAGATATCCGAAACCGAGAAGATCGAGGCGATGGACAATCTCATCGCCTGGATGCCGGAGAACATCCCCGACATCGAGGAATCGGCGGTCGTCCACGGCGACTACCGGCTCGACAACCTGATGTTCCATCCCACCGAGCCGCGCGTGCTGGCGATACTCGACTGGGAACTCTCCACCCTCGGGCATCCACTGGCCGATTTCTCCTACCACTGCATGTCCTGGCATATCGACCCGGGCAAGTTCCGCGGCATCGCGGGCCTCGATCACGCCGGGCTGGGCATCCCGAGCGAAATGGAATACGTCGAGATGTACTGCAAGCGCGTCGGCCGCGATCCCCGGGAAGTGCTCGAACACTGGAACTTCTACATCGCCTACAACATGTTCCGGCTCGCCGGCATCCTGCAGGGGATCATGAAGCGCGCGGTCGACGGCACCGCGTCCAGCGACAAGGCTTTCGAATCGGGCCGCCGGGCCCGCGGGCTCGCCGAATCGGGCTGGCGAATCGTCGAGCGCATGCAGAAGGGCTAGGAATCCGGCTGCGATCTTCGCAGCCGTCTCGGCGGGTTCCGATCCGCCCACCAACCGAGGAGGTCGACATGGATTTCGAGTATTCGCCACGCGTCAAGAAGATGCAGGCCCAGTTGCTGGCGTTCATGGACGAGCACATCTACCCGAACGAGGGGCGTTACTACGAGGAGGTGTCGGCCAACCGTCGGGCGGGTGACGCCTTCGTGCCCACGAAGCTGATCGAGGAGCTCAAGCCCAAGGCGCGGGCCGCCGGATTGTGGAACCTGTTCCTGCCCAAGAGCGACCGGGTACCCGAGGGCCTGTCCAACCTCGAGTACGCACCGCTGTGCGAGATCATGGGCCGGGTGAGCTGGGCTGCCGAAGTCTTCAACTGCGCCGCGCCCGACACCGGCAACATGGAAACCCTCGAGCGCTACGCCAGCGAGGAGATCAAGCGCGCCTGGCTCGATCCCCTGCTGGCCGGCGAGATCCGCTCGGCTTTCGCCATGACCGAGCCGGCGGTGGCCTCGTCCGACGCCACCAACATCAGCTCGCGAATCGAGCGCGACGGCGACCACTACGTCATCAATGGGCGCAAGTGGTGGACCTCGGGGGCGAACGATCCGCGCTGCAAGGTCTTCATCTTCATGGGCAAGACCGACACCGAGGCCAACCGCCACCAGCAGCAGTCGATGATCGTGGTGCCGGCCGACACCCCGGGGATCACCGTGATGCGCGCGCTCTCGGTGTTCGGCTACGACGATGCGCCGCACGGGCACGCCGAGGTCGACTTCAAGGACGTGCGGGTGCCGGCGGGCAACATCCTGCTGGGCGAGGGTCGCGGCTTCGAAATCGCCCAGGGCCGGCTCGGGCCCGGGCGCATCCACCACTGCATGCGCTCGATCGGCGCGGCCGAACGGGCCCTCGAACTGATGTGCAAGCGCCTCAATTCGCGGGTGGCCTTCGGCAAGCGCATCTCGGACCAGTCGGTCTGGCGCGAGCGCATCGCGGAGGCGCGCTGCATGATCGACCAGACTCGCCTGATGACGCTCAAGGCCGCCTACATGATGGACACGGTCGGCAACAAGATCGCCAAGGCCGAGATCGCCATGATCAAGGTGATCGCGCCCAACATGGCCTGCCAGATCGCGGACTGGGCGATCCAGGCCCATGGCGGCGGCGGCGTCTCGAACGACTTCGCCGTGGCCAGCATCTACGCCCACCAGCGCACCCTGCGCCTGGCCGACGGCCCCGACGAGGTCCACCGCAACGCCATCGCCAAGCTCGAACTGGCCAGGCACATGGATGCGTCCGGCTGAGTGGAAAGCTAATGGGGTCAGACTCCATTTTGAAAAAATGGAGTCTGACCCCATTAACAAGCCCCGTTGACGCCGGCGGCGGGCTATTGCACCGGGTTCTTGAGCGCGGCCGGCATCGGGAAGGCGAACACCTCGATTCCCTCTTCGGCGAGGTCGGCCGCTTCGCGAACCGTCGCCTCGCCCCGGATCGCGCGCGCCGGGGTTTCCTCGTAGTGGATCCGACGCGCCTCCTCGGCGAACTGGTCGCCGACGTCTTCGGTCGATTCGATCACCTTCCGTGCCAGCTGCATCCAGAGCTTCTGCAGCTCGACCGGGGGCGCGGACGGCTCGGCCACGGCATGCGGCTTGCCGGCAGCGGGGCCTGGCGCCACGGCTTCACCGCGGTTTCGATTGATGCGCGGCGCGGACAACAGCTTGCGGATCCCGCCGCTGCCGCAGACCGGACACTGGATCAGGCCATCCTCGACCTGCCGCTCGAAATCCTCGCTACGGCCGAACCAGCCCTCGAAGACATGCTCGCGGTCACAACTGAGATTGAAGACTTTCATCGATGTGGCTCGACTCCCCACGGACACAGCATCATCATTCTATTGTGTTTCGGTGCGCGACCGTCGGCCGTCCGGCGGCAGGACACCGGGCGGGCACATTCCCGGGCTGCGCAATGAAGGGACCCAGAACCGTTTCGATCGCCGACTGCATCACGACGCTTGCCGGCTACGATGCGATCCTCGACGCCCGAAGTCCCGCGGAATTCGCCATCGACCGCCTCCCCGAGGCCGTCAGCGCACCGGTGCTCGATGACGCCGAGCGGGCCGAGGTCGGCACCTTGCATGCTCGTGAAGGCGCCTTCGCCGCCCGCCGACGCGGCGCGGCACTGGTCGCCCGCAACATCGGCACGCTGCTGGAGACCCGCTTCGCGGCCATGCCGTCCGACTGGCGTCCGCTCGTGTACTGCTGGCGCGGCGGCAACCGTTCCGGTGCGCTCGCCCTCGTGCTTTCGCGCATCGGCTGGCGGGTCGATGTGCTCGAGGGCGGCTACCGCGCCTACCGCCGCCAGGTGGTCGCCGACCTCGAATCGCTGCCCCAGCGCCATCGCTTCGTCGTGGTCGCGGGTCGCACCGGCGTGGGCAAGAGCCGGCTGCTGGGCCTGCTTGCCGAACGCGGGCTGCAGGTCCTCGATCTCGAAGGCCTCGCCGCCCATCGCGGATCCGTCCTGGGACCGATACCGGGCGACCCGCAGCCCAGCCAGAAAGCCTTCGAATCCGGTCTCTGGCGGAGACTGCGCGGCTACGACGACCGTCGGCCGATATTCGTCGAATCGGAAAGCCGCAAGATAGGTCGATGCCAGGTGCCCGGATCCCTGATCGAGCGGATGCGAGCCTCCGAATGCATCGTCCTCACCGCGTCGACCCGCTTCCGCACCCACTTGCTGCGCGAGGAATATCGGCATTTCCTCGTCGACCCGGGCCTGCTCTCGACGCGCCTGTCCGCCCTCGCGCCGATCCATGGCAAGACCCGCGTCGCCCATTGGGATTCGCAGGCGCGCAGCGGAAACTGGGATGAGCTGGTCGGCGAATTGCTCGCGGCGCACTACGACCCGGCCTACGACCGCTCGATGGCCCGCAACTTCCTGCGCCTGGAGTCCGCTCCATCGATCGTCGCGGATGCGGACGCCGATCCGGCCTCGTCACTTGCCGCCGCCGCCGACCGGATCGCCGCACTCTATCCGGCGGCGTGATCCGGCTCGCCGGCGCGCTGGCGATGACGCCAACGCCGTTTCACCTCAGTAGTCTTCCTCGTCACCGGGGCGCTCGAGCATCCCCAGATTCACCTTGACGTCCGCCCGCGCCCGCAGCAGCTCGAAGACGGCCGCTGTCTCGGCCTGTCCATAGAGGTCGGCCGCCTGGTCACGATAGGCCCGCAGGCGTTCATCGATTCGTTCCGCATCCGGATTCTCGATCTCGGAGACCTTGAAGATCGCGTAGCCGCTGGCGCCCTGGGGTACGCCGACGAAACCGGGCAGCTCGTCCGCCGCCACGCCGAAGATGGCCTGAACCGCGTCGGCGCCGAGCGAGGCCGCGCTCATGCGCGAAATCTTCAGCTCCTCATCGAAGCCCTCAGCCTGCGCTCCGACCTCGCGCGCCTCCGCCAGGGCGGCCTCACCGGCTTCGCGCGCGAGCCGCGCCGCTTCGAGCGCCTTGACGCGCGCCGCCACCTCGGCTTCCACCTCCTGGTATTCCGGCATCCTCGCCGGCTGGAAATCGAGCACTCTCGCGGCCACCAGCGTGCTGTCGCCGATGTCGATCGCTTCGGTGTTCTGGCGCTGCGAAAGCGATTGCGGCGAGAAGATCGCCCGCAGGACGGCCGGCCGGTTCAGGGGCGAGGATGGATCATCGGTGCCGCTGCGACGAACCTCGTCGACCGTGTTGATCTCGAGACCGAAATGCTCGGCGGCGGGGGCGAGGGTGTCGGCCTGCTCGTAGACCATGTTGCTGAAATCCTCGGCGGCTTCGCCGTAGCGCAGCCGGGCCTGCTGTTCACGCAACTCCTGGGTGATCTCCTCGCGCACTTCCTCGAAGGGTCTCGTCTGCGCCTCGCGGATGCCGTCGAGTCGCACGAGATGCCAGCCGAACTCCGATTCCACCGGTCCGGCGGTGGCGCCCACTTCATCGAGGCCGAAGGCCGCATCCGCAACCTCCGAAATCATGTCCTCATGACGGAACCAGCCCAGGTCGCCGCCGGCCTCTCCCGACGCGCTGTCATCGGAGGATTCGCGCGCCACCGCGTCGAAGGCCTTGCCCGCTTCGATCTCGGCCTCGAGCGAGTCGATCCGGGCCCGCGCCGCATCCCTTCCCGCGTCCCCGATGTCGACCAGGATGTGGCTCGCCCGACGCTCCTCGGGCGTACCGAAGCGCGCCTGGTTCTGCTCGTAGTAGTCGCGCACGGCCGCCGGATCGAGCTCGATCCCGGCTGCGATGTCCTCGGGACGCAGCACGATGTACTCGACCCGGGCGAACTCCGGAATCTGGAACTCGAGCGGATTCTCCTCGAAGTACTTCCGGAAATCCGCTTCATCCGATTCGGTGCTTGCGACATAGTCGTCGGCACGAAAGCCGCGCATGCTCACCGTGCGAACCTGCTCGTTGGCCAGCAGGAGGCGCTCGACCATCGGCCCCGGCGGCACGGCGGTCAGGCCGATCGATTCGGGCAGCGCCCGGATGGCGAGCTCGCGCCGCTGCTCGGCCTCGAAACCCGCCTCGCTCATGCCGCGCGCCGCCAGCAGATCGGCATAACGCTCCCGGTCGAAACGGCCATCCTCGTCGCTCAGTCCGGGGATGCCGATGATCAGCCGACGCAGCTCGTCATCGGTAACCGCGATGCCCTCTTCGCGCGCCGCCCAGAACAGCGTGTGCCGCGTGATCAGCGATTCCAGGATCTCGCGCTGCACCGCAGGCTCCTGCAGCATGTCCGGATCGAAGGCATCGCCGAGCGATTGCCGCAGCCGGTCCATCTGCTCGCGCTGCGCCTGCTCGAACTCGAACATGCTGATCTGGTTGCCGGCGACCGACGCGACCGAATCGCCGCCGGTCATCCGGTCGTACGCCGGCAGGCCGAAGAACGCGAACGCCGGGAAGATCAGGATCACCAGGGCCAGTTGCAGCAATCGCTGATGATTACGGATCGACTCGAACATGTCCTGCTTCCTGGTCTGAAAAACAAAAGGGGCGAACTCGCGTTCGCCCCTGGAATCGTTGGCGGAGTGGACGGGACTCGAACCCGCGACCCCCGGCGTGACAGGCCGGTATTCTAACCAACTGAACTACCACTCCTGATTCAGAAACTTTCGCGGCCCGCGCCTGGCGACTCTGGTGGGTGCTGAGAGTCTCGAACTCCCGACCTACGCCTTGTAAGGGCGCCGCTCTACCAACTGAGCTAAGCACCCGAGATCGAATGCGATTCGCGAAGACCGCGATTATAGCGGTTCCGGTACAAGGTGCAAGCGCGCGCTCAGTTGATCGCGTCCTTCAGTGCCTTGCCCGGGCGGAACTTGGGAAGTTTCGCGGCCTTGATCTTGATCGTGTCGCCCGTGCGAGGATTGCGTCCCGTGCGCGCAGCGCGCTTGCCGACCGCAAACGTACCGAAGCCGACCAGGGTCACCGTGCCACCCTTCTTGAGCGTGGTACGGACCGCACCAACGAATGCGTCGAGCGCACGGCCGGCAGCCGCCTTGGAGATATCGGCCTGCTTCGCAATGTGGTCGATCAGATCGGTCTTGTTCACTTAGAACCCCCTCGCATCAAGTCAGGTTTTCGTCGCGCCGACAAAGCCATGCGCGCATGTCTCACGGGCTTCGGGCAACGACCCCTGGCCCCGAAACCGATCGCGTATTACATCGCCCGGAAAGCCTTGTGTCAAGCGGATTTCCGGGCGATCGGCCGTCGCGCGAACGCGCGTTTTCAGTGTGCCAGCGTGCTTTCGGAATCGGGTTCCGCGGGCGGCGCGACATTGCTCGCGCCGGCCTTGTCGCCGGGCTCGTCGATCGGTTCGGGCGCACGCTCGAGCGCGCGCTCGAGCACCTTGTCGATCCACTTCACCGGAATGATCTCGAGGCTGTTCTTCACGTTGTCGGGAATCTCGGCGAGATCCTTGACGTTCTCCTCGGGGATCAGCACGGTGCGGATGTTGCCACGATGCGCGGCAAGCAGCTTCTCCTTCAGCCCGCCGATCGGCAGGACCTCGCCGCGCAGCGTGATCTCTCCGGTCATGGCGACATCGGCGCGAACCGGAATGCCCGTCAGGACCGACACCAGCGCGGTGGTCATCGCGATGCCCGCGCTCGGGCCATCCTTGGGCGTGGCGCCTTCGGGCACGTGCACATGGATGTCGTGCTTCTCGTAGAAGTCCGCCGCGATTCCCAGGCGATGGGCACGCTTGCGCACGACCGTCATCGCCGCCTTGATCGACTCCTGCATGACGTCGCCGAGCTTGCCGGTGGAAGTGGTCTTGCCCTTGCCGGGCACGGCCACCGCCTCGACGGTGAGCAGCTCGCCGCCGACCTCGGTCCAGGCGAGCCCGGTGACCTGGCCGATCTGGTTGTCGCGCTCGGCGACCCCGTAGCTGAAGCGCCGCACGCCGAGGAACTTGTCGAGGTTCTTCGGGGTGATGCTCACCTTGCGGTCGGTGCGCTTGAGCACCAGCATGCGCACCGTCTTGCGGCAGGCCTTGCTGAGTTCGCGTTCGAGCGCCCTGACGCCGGCCTCGCGTGTGTAGTAGCGGATGATGTCGCGGATGGCCGCATCGCTGATGGCCAGCTCCTCGGGCTTCAGGCCGTTGTTGCGCATCTGCTTGGGCAGCAGGTAGCGATTCGCGATGTTCAGCTTCTCGTCCTCGGTGTAGCCCGAGAGCCGGATCACCTCGAGCCGGTCGAGCAAGGCCGGCGGAATGTTCAGCGTATTGGCCGTGGCCACGAACATGACGTCGGAGAGGTCGTACTCCACCTCGACGTAGTGGTCGGTGAAGGTCGAGTTCTGCTCGGGGTCGAGGACCTCGAGCAATGCGCTGGCGGGGTCGCCGCGGAAATCCATGCCCATCTTGTCGACTTCGTCGAGCAGGAAGAGCGGGTTGCGCACGCCGACCTTGGTCAGGTTCTGCAGGATCTTGCCCGGCATCGAGCCGATGTAGGTGCGCCGGTGGCCGCGAATCTCGGCCTCGTCGCGAACGCCACCGAGCGCCATGCGGACGAACTTGCGGTTGGTCGCGCGCGCGATCGACTGGCCGAGCGAGGTCTTGCCGACCCCGGGCGGCCCCACCAGGCAGAGGATGGGCGCCTTGACCTTGTCGACCCGCTGCTGGACCGCGAGGTACTCGACGATACGCTCCTTGACCTTCTCGAGGCCATAGTGGTCGGCATCGAGCACTTCCTCGGCGTGGGCGAGGTCGGCATTGACGCGGCTCTTCTTGCGCCAGGGCAAGGCGACGAGAGTGTCGATGTAGTTGCGCACCACGGTCGCCTCGGCCGACATCGGCGACATCAGGCGCAACTTGCGCATCTCGGCGTCGACCTTGGTCTTGGCCTCCTTGGGCATGCGCGCGCTCTTGATCTTGCGCTCGAGCTCTTCCAGGTCGGCGCCATCCTCGCCTTCGCCGAGTTCCTTCTGGATCGCCTTGACCTGCTCGTTGAGGTAGTACTCGCGCTGGCTCTTTTCCATCTGGCGCTTGACGCGACCGCGGATGCGCTTCTCGACCTGCAGGATGTCGAGTTCGTTCTCGATCTGCGCGAGCAGGCGCTCGAGCCGCTCGACCACGCTGCGGGTTTCGAGCACGGCCTGCTTCTGCTCGAGCTTGACCGGCAGGTGCGCCGCGATGGTGTCGGCCAGCCGCCCCGCCTCGTCGATGCCGTTGAGCGATGCGAGGATCTCCGGCGGCACCTTCTTGTTGAGTTTCACGTACTGGTCGAACTGGCCGAGGATCGCGCGGCGCAGGCCTTCGACCTCGGCGCCGTCGACATCACCGGTATCGATCGCCTCGAGCACGCAGCTGAAATGGGACTCGTCATCCATGACCTCGACGATCCGGGCACGCGAATCTCCCTCGACCAGCACCTTCACGGTACCGTCGGGCAGCTTCAGCATCTGCAGGATGTTCGAGACGCAGCCGATCTCGTAGATGTCGTCGGCAGTGGGTTCATCCTTGGACGCATTCTTCTGGGCAACGAGCATGATGCTCTTGCCCCCTTCCATCGCGGCCTCCAGCGCCTTGATCGACTTGCTGCGGCCGACGAACAGCGGAATCACCATGTGAGGGAACACCACCACGTCGCGCAGGGGCAGCAGTGGCAGGGTCTGGACGCTCGCCGAGGATTCGGTCATTCGGTTCTCCGTTGGGACTTCCGACAGGACATGGCGACGCCTGGCGGAAATTCAAGGTACTTCATGAGGATACGCTGCTTGCGCGGGCAGGCGGGCAGCACCCGCGACGAGCGGCGGGACGGTCGGCACGGCGGCAACGCCCGGCCACCGGAACCCGGCCCGGGCGACCCTGTCATGAGAATGGGAAAAGCCGGCGCAGGGCAAGGCGGGGCGCCGAAGACAGTACGCTTGTACGGCGAGGCGCTCCAGCGCCGCCCTGCATCCGCATCCGAAGCCGTCAGCCGGCGACCTTCTTTTCGTCGCTGTAGATGACCAGCGGCTTGCCGACGCCTTCGATGGTGTGCTCGTCCACGACCACCTTCTGGACATTCTGCATGCTCGGCAGTTCGTACATGACGTCGAGCAGGGCCTGCTCGAGGATGGAGCGCAGTCCGCGCGCGCCGGTGCGCCGCTTGAGCGCCCGCCGGGCCACCGCCGCGAGCGCGCTGGCGCGGAATTCGAGGTCGACGCCTTCCATGGCGAAGAGCTTCTGGTACTGCTTGACGAGCGCGTTCTTCGGTTCGACGAGAATCTCGACCAGGGCGTTCTCGTCGAGTTCGTCGAGCGTCGCGACCACCGGCAGGCGACCGACGAGTTCCGGGATCAGGCCGAACTTGACCAGGTCCTCGGGCTCGATGTCGCGCAGGACCTCGCCGACGGTGCGGTCGGCCTCGCTCTTGACCTCGGCGCCGAAGCCGATGCCCGAGCGCTCCGAGCGATTGCGGATGATCTTCTCGAGCCCGTCGAATGCGCCGCCGCAGATGAACAGGATGTTCGTGGTGTCGATCTGCACGAAGTCCTGGTTCGGATGCTTGCGTCCGCCTTGCGGGGGCACCGAGGCCACCGTGCCTTCGATCAGCTTGAGCAACGCCTGCTGGACGCCTTCGCCGGAGACATCGCGCGTGATCGACGGGTTGTCCGACTTGCGGGAGATCTTGTCGATCTCGTCGATGTAGACGATGCCGTTCTGGGCCCGCTCGACCTCGTAGTTGCAGCTCTGCAGCAGCTTCTGGATGATGTTCTCGACATCCTCGCCGACATAGCCGGCCTCGGTCAGGGTGGTCGCATCGGCGATCACGAAGGGCACGTTGAGCAGGCGGGCAAGGGTCTGCGCGAGCAGGGTCTTGCCCGAGCCGGTCGGCCCGACCATCAGGATGTTGCTCTTGGACAACTCGACGTCGTCCTGCTTGCCGCGGTGACGCAGCCGCTTGTAATGGTTGTACACCGCGACGGACAGCCCGCGCTTGGCGGCCGGCTGTCCGATGACGTACTGGTCGAGGATCCCGCTGATCTCGGCCGGCGTAGGCAGTTCACCCTTCTGGCTGGCGCCACCGCCCTCCGCGCCCGCCTCATCCCGGATGATGTCGTTGCACAGCTCGATGCATTCGTCGCAGATGAACACCGACGGGCCGGCGATCAGCTTGCGCACTTCGTGCTGACTCTTGCCGCAGAAGGAGCAATACAGCAGCTTCTCGCTCGATCCTTTCTTGTCGGACATACTTATATTCCAGACTCCTGCGTTCAGACTCCCGCGTGCTCAGGCGCCCTCGGCGCGACGCGACAGGACTTTGTCGATCAGCCCATAGCTTACCGCATCCTCCGGCGCCAGGAAGTTGTCGCGGTCCGTATCGCGTGCGATACGCTCGATCGGCTGGCCGGTCATCTCCGCGATGATGGTGTTGAGACGCTCGCGCAGGTAGAGGATTTCGCGCGCCTGGATCTCGATGTCGGCGGCCTGCCCCTGCGCACCGCCCGAGGGCTGGTGGATCATGATGCGGGCATTGGGCAAGGCGTAACGCTTGCCCCTGGTGCCCGCCGCGAGCAGGAAGGCTCCCATGCTGGCGGCCATGCCCATGCACAGCGTCGAGACATCGGGCTTGATGAACTGCATGGTGTCGTACATCGCCAGCCCCGCGGAGACCGAGCCGCCGGGCGAATTGATGTACAGCGAGATGTCCTTGTCGGGGTTCTCGGATTCGAGGAAGAGCAGCTGCGCGATGACGAGGTTCGACACCTGGTCCATGACCGGCCCCACCAGGAAGATGACGCGTTCGCGCAACAGGCGCGAGTAGATGTCGTAGGCACGCTCGCCGCGGCCGCTCTGCTCGATCACGACCGGCACCATCCCGAGACCGGTCGGCTCCTGGCGCTGGCTCGCGAGATGGGCGTTGACCATGTCCTCGATCAGGTTGTTGCGGTTCATCGTGTATGTCACTCCGTGCGGTTCGTCGGATTGTCAGGGTCTCAGCCAGCAGCCATCAGCTCGTCGAAGCTGAGCGATTTCTCGTTGATCTTCGCACCGCCGAGCACCCAGTCGACGACATTCTGCTCGATCACGAGGGCCTCGATCTCGCCGAGTCGCTCGCGATCACTGAAGTAGTGCCGCACGACCTCGGCCGGATTCTCGTAGGCCTGCGCGAACTCCTCGATCTGGGCCCGGATCTGGTCGGGCTTGGCCTGGAGTTTCTCGCGACGGACGATCTCGCCCACCAGCAAGCCCAGCCGGACCCGTCGTTCGGCCTGTTCGGTGAAGGCGTCGACCGGCACCGGGATGTCCTTGACATCGACGCCTCGCGCGGCGAGGTCATTGCGCGCGCGCTCGGCGAGCGCTTCGCCCTCGCCGCGAACCAGCGCCTTGGGCAGCTCGAAGTCACTCGCCGCGGCGAGGCTGTCCATGACATTGCCCTTGGTGCGGGAGCGAACCCGCTGGCCGACCTCGCGCTCGAGGTTGCGGCGGATATCCTGGCGCATCGCCTCGACGTCACCATCGGCCTGGCCGAGTTCACGCGCGAAGTCGGCGTCGACGGCCGGCAGCACCGGTTCCTCGACCCTGGTCGCCGTGATGTCGAAGCTGGCGGTCTTGCCGGCGAGTTCCTTCGATCCGTAGTCTTCCGGGAAGGCCACCGGGCTGCTGCGGGATTCACCCGCCTTCATGCCATGCACCGCGGCTTCGAAGTCGGGCAGCATGCGCCCTTCCCCCAGCACGAAGGCAAAACCCTCGGCGGTGCCGCCCTCGAAGGCGACATCGTCGATCTTGCCGACGAAATCGATGGTGGCCTGGTCGCCGTCGGCCGCGGCCCGGTCGACCTCGTTCCAGGTGACCCGCTGCTTGCGCAGGATGTCGATGGTCTTGTCGATCTCCGCGTCGCCGACCTCGCAGCTGACGCGCTCGACCTCGAGCCCGTCGAGCGCGGGCGGCGTGATCTCCGGATAGACCTCGAAGGTCGCGTCGAACGCCAGCGCGCCTTCGGCGGCATCCTCGCGCGGCGCGATGCTGGGCTCGCCGGCGACCCGCAGGGAGTGCTCGGCGATGCCGTCGCTGAACGCCTTGCCGACGACGTCGCCGAGGACTTCGGCGCGCACCTGCCCACCGTAGCTCTGGGACACGATCTTCATCGGCACCTTGCCGGGCCGGAAGCCGGACATCTTGACCGTGCGCGAGAGCTTGCGCAGCCGCTGTTCGACCTCGCGGTCGATCTCGGCCATCGTGACCGTCATGGAAAGCTTGCGTTCGAGATTGCCAGTGTTTTCGAGTTGGGTTGCCATGTCTGTCGTCTTGTCTGATCGGCCCCTGGCCTGTGCGCGTATCCTGCGCGTGGCGCGATGATCCGGCCAAGCGCGGGAGCTTCCTCGCCCGGAGCGGTATCCGCACGAGCCCTGCCACGAATACGATGGTGCGGCCGAAAGGACTCGAACCTTCACGCCAGCGAAGGCGCCAGGACCTAAACCTGGTGCGTCTACCAATTCCGCCACGGCCGCCTACGGGCAGCCGGCTATTCTAGCGCATGCGTCAGGCCCTGGGCCCCGGCCTGGCCGGGCGGCTCCGGCCGGGGGTGGATCCGGTACCACGCGACGTAAAGCGCGGGCACGAACAGGACCGTGAGGACCGTCGCGAAGATGAGCCCGCCCATGATCGAGAACGCCATCGGCCCCCAGAGGACATCGCGCGACAGCGGGATCATCGCCAGCACCGCGGCCGCCGCGGTCAGGGAGATCGGCCGGAATCGCCGCACCGCCGACTCGCGGACCGCGACCCACACCGCGATGCCCTCGTCGATGTCCTGGCGGATCTGGTCGACGAGGATCACGGTGTTGCGCATGATCATCCCGCCCAGCGCTATGGTACCCAGCATGGCCACGAAGCCGAAGGGCTTGTCGAAGACCAGCAGCGCGGCCGCGACCCCGATGATGCCCAGCGGCGCGGTCAGCAGCACCATCGCCGCCAGCGAGAAGCGCCGCAATTGCAGCATCAGCAGCATCACGACGATGCCCAGCATCATCGGCATGCCGGCGGCGATCGAGGCCTGGGCAAGCGCGTTGTCCTCGGCCGGCCCGGCCACCTCGATGCGATAGCCGGGCGGCAGGTCGGCGCGCAGGGGATCCAGCCACGGATCGAGTTGCGCGGCCACATGCGGCGCCTGGGCGCCATCGGCGAGGTCGGCCTGGACCATGATCATCGGGGTACGGCTGCGCCGCCAGATGATCGGCTCCTCCATCACCGTCTCGATGCTCGCGACCTGCGACAGGGCCACGCTCGTGCCCAGGGCGGTCGGCACCTGGAGTCCGGCCAGCGCCTCGATCGAATCGCGTTCTCCCGGCGGGGCCCGCATCACGACCTCGATCAGCTGGTCGTCCTCGCGGTAGCGGCCGATCGTCGCCCCCGTCACCGCCGTGCCCACCGCCTGGGCGATCTGCATGCTGCCCAGGCCGAGGCGGCGTGCCCGTGCCTGGTCCACCGCAATACGCAGCGCCGGCGCCTGCAGGCCCCAGCCCTCGTGGGGATCGATGACCGCCGGATGGTCGCGGATGACCCGGGCCACGTCCCCGGCGATCGTCTTGAGCGTCGCGATATCGTCGCCCAGCACCCGCAGCTGGATCGGATAGGCGACCGGCGGGCCCAGCGGAGGCCGGTAGACCCGCGCCCGCAGGCCCGGGAAGTCGCGCTCGAGGATCTCGCGCAGGCGCTCGATCGCCCGGTCACGGCCCGCCACGTCGCGGTTCAGGATCACGTACTGGGCGAAGTTGGGTCGGAACAATTCCTGGTTGAGCGCGAGATAGTAGCGAGGCGAACCGTTGCCTACGTAGCCGACATAGGTGAGGACATCCTCGTCCTCGTCGAGCCGCGCCTCGAACCGCCGGGCCTGCGCTTCGGTGGCGGCGTAGCTCGAACCCTCCGGCAGCCAGAGTTCGACCAGGATCTCGGAGCGGTCCGAATCGGGAAAGAACTGCTTCTCGGTGAATCCCATGCCGATCACGCCGGCCACGAAGCCCAGCACGGTCACGGCCAGGGTGAGCCAGCGCCGCCGCATGCAAAAGTCGATGAGCCAGCGCAAGCGCCGGTAGAAGGGGGTATCGAAGACCTCCCGCGGCTCTTCCTTGCCACGCCCGAGCACGTAGTAGCCGATGAACGGGGTGGCGCCGACCGCCACCACCCAGGAAACCAGCAGGGCCGTGGTCACCACCGCGAAGATGCCGAAGGTGTATTCGCCGGTGGCCGATTTCGCGGTCGCGATGGGAAGGAAGCCGACGGCCGTCACCAGGGTGCCGGTCAGCATCGGGAAGGCGGTGGTCCGGTAGGCGAAGGTCGCGGCCCGGAATCGGTCCAGGCCCTCGTCCATCTTGCGGGCCATCATCTCGATCGCGATCATCGCATCGTCGACCAGCAGGCCCAGGGCGATGATGAGGGCCCCGGCGGAGATGCGGTGCATGTCGATCCCGAAGTACGACATCAGCACGAAGGTTCCGGCAAGCACCAGGGGGATCGACAAGGCCACGACCGATCCGACCCGCAGGCCCAGGCTCAGGAAGCTCACCGCCAGCACGATGCCGATCGCTTCGGCCAGGACCTTCATGAACAGCCCCACCGCCCCTTGCACGATCCGGGGCTGGTCGGACACCTTGGTGAAGGAGATGCCCAGCGGCAGGTCGGCCTCGATGCGCGCCATGCTTGCCTCGAGGTTCCGGCCCAGGCGGATCACGTCGCCATCGCCGACCATCGAGATGCCCAGCCCGATCGCCTGCTTGCCGTCGAAGCGCATGGTCCACACCGGCGGATCGACATAGCCGCGCGTCACCCGGGCGATGTCGCCGAGTCGGGTCAGTCGTCCGCCGACGTTGAGCGTCAGCGACTCGATCTGGGCGACCGAATCGAACTGGCCGGTCACGCGCAGGGGTATCGAATACGATTCACCCGCGATGACGCCACCCGGCGCGACGATGTTCTGCGCCTGCAGCTGCTCGGCGATCGCCTGCGCGCTCACGCCGAGGTTGGCGAGCTGTCGCGACGAGACCTCGATGTAGATGCGCTGTTCCTGGACGCCGAAGAGTTCGATCTTCTGGACGTCCGGAACCCGCAGCAGCTCCTGGCGCACATCCTCGGCGGTGCGACGCAGCTCCTCGAGGTCGAAGCCGTCGCCGGTGATGGCATAGATCGTCCCGAAGACGTCGCCGAACTCGTCGTTGAAGAAGGGACCGAGGACTTCGCCCGGCAGCAGCGCGCGGATGTCGCCGACCTTCTTGCGCACCTGGTACCAGATCTCCGCCACCTCGCCCGGGGGCGAGGAATCCTCCAGCTCGAGGATGATCAGCGACTCGCCCGGTCGCGAATAGCTGATCGTGTGCTTGAAGTACGGGACTTCCTGGAGGGTCTTCTCGATCCGGTTGGTCACGACCTCGTCGACCTGGGAGGTCGTCGCTCCCGGCCAGATGGTGCGAACCACCATGGCCCTGAAGGTGAAGTCGGGATCCTCGCGCTGGCCGATCTGCAGGTAGGAGTAGGCTCCGGAAGCCGCCACCAGCAGCAGGATGAACAGGGTGAGCTGCGGAAAGCGCAGCGCCATCGCCGAGAGATTGAAGCGCTCCCGCCCGCCCGCGGGCGTCGGGCTCACCGGACGCCCTCCTCGAGCCGGACCTTCTGGCCGGCATGCAGCAGGTTGGCGCCGGCCACGACGACGCGATCGCCGGGTCGCAGCCCGTCCTCGACCAGAACACCGTCGTCACGCATCTCGCCGATCTCGACCGCCACGCGGGACACCGTGGCATCCGGCCCCACCACCCAGACCCCGGCGTCACCGTCCCTGGCGAGCAGGGCCGACAGCGGAACGAGGATGCCGCGGCGCGAGTCGCGGACCGCCTCGACCGTCGCGCTCATGCCGAGCGCGATTCCCTCGGTGTCACCCAGCAGGGACAAGCGCATCGGATAGCTGCGGGTCGCCGGATCGGCCACCGGGGAAAGTTCGCGCAGCCGGGCCTCGAAGCCGCGTCCGGCGAGCGCCGGCAGGCTGACCCGCCAGCGCTCGATGGCTGCGATCGCACCCAGGTCGGCTTCCGGCACATCCACGAGCAATTCGAAGTCGCCCAGGGGGGCGACCCGGATCACGACCTGACCGGCGGCGACCACCTGTCCCGCTTCGGCATCGACCCCGGTGACCACCCCCGGCGAGTCGGCCCGCAGGTCCTGGAAGCGGGAGGTGTTGCGGGCGCTGGCCAGGCCCGCGCTCGCCTGGTCGGCTCGCGCCCGGGCGGCGTCGGCCGCCGCCTGCTGCCGGTCCAGCTGGCCCTGGCTGACATAGCCCTGTTCGCGCAGTTCCCGGATCCGCTCGAGTTCGCTCTCCGCCAGCGCCAGCTCGGTGCGCGCCGCCTCGAGAACGGCCCGCGCCGAATCGATCGCGGGCCGGACATCCTGCGGATCGAGGCTGGCGAGGCTCTGGCCTGCCTGCACCCGATCGCCGATCGACACCTTGCGCTCGGCGATCTTGCCGCCGATCCGGAAACCGTAGCGGGTTTCGATCCGGGGCCGCACCTCGGCCGGCAGACGCAGCGAATGGCTGAGAACCTGCTCGCCCACCACCAGCGTGCGGACCGGTCGCGGGATCTCGGACGTCGGCGCCTCCACCTTGCCGTCGCAGGCGGCGAGCAGGACGGCGAGCAGCAGGCCGCCCAGCGCTCCGGCAACGGAATTCGCAGGCCACGGGGTCATGCCATCGGTCCGGTCGCACGCGCGTGGAGTACCCATTGCCATGGGAGATTTCATCGGGATGCCGGCCGGTGCCGTGGATCGTTGGGAGGTCCCGGATTCGCTCGTCCGGGAGTGACGGGACAATAACTGACTCACCGGTCATCAAGATATTGAAAGCTGGATCGCGTGTCAACAGCCAGCGCTGCGCCCCGCCTACAATCGCAGCCATGCCCCAGTCCCGATCCGGCCACATCATCCATGGGGTCGACCACTACGAGAACTTCCCGGTCGCCTCGCGTCTCGTACCGGCGCGCCTGCGCCCGGCGATCATCGCGATCTATGACTTCGCCCGCCACGCCGACGACATCGCCGACGAGGGCGATGCCGACACCGCGCAACGCCTTGCCGAACTGCGTCGCCTGCGCGAAGCGATCCTGGCGGATCGACGCGAGCTTCCGGTCCTGCGCAACGTGCTGGCCGCCGCCGATGCCCACGGCCTGCCGCGCGAACCCCTGCTCGCCCTGCTCGATGCCTTCGAGCAGGATCTCGTGGTCAGCCGCTACCAGGATCGGGCCGGCCTGCTCGCCTACTGCCGACACTCGGCCAATCCGGTCGGCGAGCTGGTACTGCGCCTGTTCGGACGCTGGAGCGAAGCCACCCGCCCGGCCTCCGACGCCATCTGCTCGGGCCTGCAGCTGGTGAACTTCCTCCAGGACCTGGCGATCGACTGGCGACGCGGGCGACTCTACCTCCCGCTCGCCGCGCTGGCGCAAGCCGGACTCGACGCGGACGCGGTCGGCACAGCGGTCGAGGACGGACGGTCGAACCCGGCACTGTCGGCGGTCATCGCCGGAGAAGCCGGATTCGCCCGATCACTGCTGCTCGCCGGCGCCGGACTGCCAGCCCAGGTGCCATTGCGGCTGGCGCTCGAGCTGCGGGCGATACTCGCCGGAGGCCACCGCATCCTCGACCGGCTCGCCGGCTCGGGATACGATCCGATCGCCGAGCGCCCCCGGCTCGGCTGGCGCGATGCGCCAGGACTGATCATGCTCGCCGCCCGCCCGCGTCGCCCCTCGGCGGGCGACACCGATCGCTCCACGGACCCGACCGACCCGTGACGACCCCAGACCAGTATTGCCAGGAGAAGGCCGCCGCCAGCGGCTCGAGCTTCTATTACAGCTTCCTGTTCCTGCCACCGCCGCGGCGCGCCGCGATCACCGCCCTCTACGCCTTCTGCCGGGAGGTCGACGATGTCGTGGACGAATGCTCCGATCCCGATATCGCCCGCACCAAGCTCGCCTGGTGGCGCGACGAACTGGCCCGCATGCAGGCGGCCGAACCCCAGCATCCGGTCACCCGTTCGCTGGCACCCCATGTCGATACCTACCAGCTCGATGTCGGCGCCATGCACGAGATCATCGACGGCATGGAAATGGACCTGGACCAGAACCGCTATCTCGACTTCGAAGGCCTGCGGCTCTACTGCCATCGCGCCGCCGGAGTGGTCGGGCTGCTCGCGGCGCGGATCTTCGGCAGCCATGCGCCGGGCTCGACCGACGAGTACGCCCAGCGACTCGGACTCGCCTTCCAGATGACCAACATCATCAGGGATGTCGGCGAGGACGCCCGGCGCGGACGCATCTACCTGCCGCTCGAGGACCTGCGCCAGTTCGGGATAACACCCGCCGCGCTGCTCGACTGCCGGGATTCCCCCGCGCTCGCCGAGCTTCTCGCCTTCGAGGCGAAGCGCGCCCGCGAGTTCTATCGCGAAGCCTTCGAACTGCTCGACCCGCGGGACTACCGGGACCAGCGCGCCGGCCTGATCATGGCGGCGATCTATTCGACCCTGCTCGACGAGATCGAGGACGATGGCTTCCGGGTCCTCGAGCAGCGCATCTCGCTGACCCCGATCCGCAAGTTCTGGCTGGCCTGGCGCACCTGGATGCGGGCGCGCCCACCCGCGATCGGCGGACGGTGAGCACGCTCGGCCGCGACCCCGCTGCGGATAAGGGCGCGGCGCCGCAGCCGCGCATCGCGATCATCGGCGGCGGCTGGGCGGGCCTTGCCTGCGCGCTTGCGCTGCGCCATCACGGCCCCCGGCTCGATGTCTTCGAGGCCTCCCCGTTGTGGGGCGGTCGTGCCCGCAGCGCCCGCTTCCGGCTTGCCGACCGGGAGGTGACCCTCGACTGTGGCCAGCACCTCCTGGTCGGCGCCTACAGCGCCTGTCTCGCCCAGATCGCCGAGCTCGGCGCCGACGCCGAGGCGCAGCTCGTGCGCCAGCGCCTGCGCCTCGTCTCGCCAGGCGGCCTGGAGCTGCGCCGCCTGCCGCTGCCCGGGCGGCTCGGGCTCGGCGCCGGGCTGTTGCTGGCGCGCGGACTGTCGCTGACCGAGAAGCTCGCGGCGGCAAGGCTGATGGCGGGCCTGGGCGCGTCGGACTGGCGCCCGGCGCCGACGATCGACACCGCCGCCCAGCTCTTCGTCGCGCACCGCCAGCCCGCCCGGCTGGTTCGGCGACTCTGGGAACCGCTTTGCGTGGGCGCCCTCAACACCCCCTCCGACGAAGCCTGCGCCACCAGCTTCGCCGCCGTCCTGCGCGACACCCTGGGCGGCCCGGCCGATGCCGCGGACTTCCTGCTCCCGCAGGCGCCCCTGGCCGACCTGCTGTCCACGCCCGCGCTGGAGCGCCTGCGCAGCGCCGGTGTCAGCCTGCATCCGACCTGCCCGGTCGCCTCGACGATCGCAAGCGAAGGCCGCTGGCGGCTCGCGCTGCGAGGTTCCCGGCAGGATCCCGCGCATCGCTACGACCATGTCGTGGTCGCCACCGATGCCCATGCCGCCGCAAGGCTCGTCGCCCCTCTCGACGACGCATGCGGCCAGCGCCTGGGCGAGTTCGGCTTCACCCCGATCGCCACCGCCTACCTGGGCTGGCACGAGAAGCTCGACCTGCCCCCGGCGACGATGCTCGACGAGGACCGCGATGCCCGCGAGCCCGGCCAGTGGCTCTTCGACCGTGGCCGGCAGGCGGACCTGACGATCGGGGCGGTGGTGATCAGCGCGCGCGATCGCCTCGCCGATCTCGACAGCCAGGCGCTGGGCGCCGCAACGGCGGCGCAGGTCCGTCGACAGCTCGGCCTGCCGCCGCCAGCCGACGTCCGCATCCTGAACGAGCACCGGGCCACCTGGCGCTGCACCGCCGGCAGGCCACGGCTGGCGGTCGATGCGCTTGCCGGCGTTGCGCCGGGAATGTGGCTGGCCGGCGACTATCTCGAGGAGGACTATCCGGCGACGCTCGAATCGGCCATCCGCTGCGGCCGCCGGGTCGCCGGACGAATCGACGCCACGCTCCGGTGAGCTATTCCTCCCAGGCCTGGGCGAGCGCTTCGTCGACCTGTTCGACGGCAATCGTGTCCAGCCCCTCGATCGCCCGCTTCGGGGCGTTGGAGCGTGGCACCAGGGCTCTCGAGAAACCGAGCTTGGCGGCCTCGCGGAGCCGCTCCTGGCCGCGGGGCGCCGGCCGAATCTCGCCGGCCAGGCCGACCTCGCCGAAAACGACCAGGCCGCGCGGCAGGGGCCGGTCGCGCAGGGACGAGACCACCGCCAGCAGGACCGCGAGATCGGCGGCCGGCTCGGCGATCCGCACCCCGCCGACCGCGTTGATGAAGACGTCCTGGTCGAAGCAGGCGATACCGGCATGGCGATGCAGGACCGCCAGCAGCATGGCGAGGCGATTGTGTTCGAGCCCGACGCTCAGGCGGCGCGGATTGGGAACATGCGCGGTATCGACCAGCGCCTGCACCTCGACCAGCAGCGGCCGCGTCCCCTCCTGGGTCACCAGCACGCAGGAGCCCGGCACCTCGCGCTCGCGCTGCGTGAGGAACAGCGCCGACGGATTGGAAACGCCGCGCAGGCCACGGTCGGTCATGGCGAACACGCCCAGTTCATTGACCGCGCCGAAGCGGTTCTTGAAGGCGCGCACGAGACGATACGAGGAATGGGTGTCGCCTTCGAAGTACAGCACCGTATCGACGATGTGCTCGAGCACCCGTGGCCCGGCCAGCGTCCCCTCCTTGGTCACATGGCCGATCATGACGATCGCCACGCCGGTCTGCTTGGAGAGCCGGGTCAGCTGCGATGCGCACTCGCGCACCTGCGCCACCGAACCCGGGGCGGATTGCAGCTCGGCCGAGTAGATGGTCTGGATCGAATCCACCACCACCAGCGTCGGCCGGCGCCGCTCGATCTCGCCGATGATGCGCTCGAGCGCCGTTTCGGCCATGAGGGGCGCATCCGATCCCTCCAGGCCGAGCCGTCGCGCCCGCAGCGCGATCTGGGAGGCGGACTCCTCGCCGCTGACATAGAGCACCGGCCGCTCGCGCGCCATGTGGACCAGGGCCTGCAGGAGCAGGGTCGACTTGCCGATGCCGGGGTCGCCGCCGATGAGCACCACCGAGCCATCGACGAGGCCACCGCCGAGGACCCGGTCGAACTCCCCGCTGCCGGTCGACACCCGGCTGACGTCCTCGGTGGAAACCTCCGAGATCGAGACCACCGGCTGGCTCGGGGCGATCGACTGGAAACGCCCGGCGCCGCCGCGGGCTTCGGCGATCGTTTCCTCGAGCGTGTTCCACTCGGCGCAATGCGGACACTGGCCCTGCCACTTGGCGGCAACGCCGCCACAGGCGGTGCAGACATGCTGGACCTTCGCGCGGGCCATCAGTGCGCGTTCCGCTCCGCATCCGTCCCGGCCACCCGCAGCGGCACCCGGGGCGCGAGGGCGCACATGAGTTCGTAGCCGATCGTCCCGGCGGCGGCGGCGACCTCGTCGATGGGCACGCCCTCCCCCCACAGCTCGACCGGCGTGCCGATGTCGGCCCGCGGTACCGGCTCGAGGTCGACGCTGAGCATGTCCATGGACACCCGGCCGACCAGCTGGGTCCGGACGCCGCCGACCATGACCGGCGTCCCGGTCGGCGCGTGCCGCGGATAGCCATCGGCATAGCCGCAGGCAACGGTGCCGATGCGCATCGGAGCCGGGGCGGTGAACGTCGCCCCATAACCCACCGACTCGCCGGCCTCGATGCGACGCACCGCGATCAGCTCGGACGCCAGCGTCATGCCGGCCCGCAAGCCGAGGCTGGCGGCGCTGCGGCTTTCGAAAGGACTGCCCCCGTACAGCATGATGCCGGGCCGGATCCAGTCGGCGTGCGCAACCGGGCTGGCCAGCACGGCCGCCGAATTGGCGAAGGAGCACGGGCCGGGGGACGCCTGCCGGAGGGCGCGGATCCGGGCGAACGCCGGCTCGATCCCGCCGGGCCGGTCGGCGTTGGCGAAATGACTCATGAGGCCGAGCTCGGCGCTGCCCGCGAAGGCCCCGAGCCGGGTGCGCGCCGCCACGATGCCGGCGCCATCGAAGCCGAGCCGATGCATGCCCGAGTCGAACTTGAGCCAGATCGCTGGCGGCACCGCTCCCGCTTCGCGCGCGGCGGCCTCGATCCAGTCGAGCTGGATCGCCGAATGCACCGCGATGTCGAGACGCTCGCGGATCGCCTGGCTGGCATCGGCCGGTTCGAAGGGACCTTCGAGCATCAGGATGCGACGCTCGGGATAGCGCTCGCGCAGCATCGCGGCGCGATCGAATTCGAGCAGGGCCAGCCCGTCGGCAGCAGCGAAGGCGGCGGCCGTCCTCAATAGTCCATGGCCATAGCCATCGGCCTTGAGCACGGCCCAGATGCGCGCGCCGGGCGCCGCGGCGCGCGCGCGCGCCAGGTTGGCGGCGAGCGCCGCCGGATGGATCGTCGCCTGGATGGGTCGGGGCATGCAGGAACTATACACAGGCGCGCCGAGTGGGTAATACGGCGGCCGACCGTGGGAATCGTTCGTGGTATAAACGCCCCGCCCCTGCCGAACGCCGGGCGCAGAGTGCCGGTGGCGCCACCGGCAGCCAGGAGCAGCACCCCACCGGCCAAGGGCGAATGAAGCGCGGGTTCTACACGATCATTGCGGCGCAGTTCTTTTCCTCGCTCGCCGACAACGCACTGCTCATCGCCGCGATCGCCCTGCTGATCGAGATGCAGGCGCCGGCCTGGATGACGCCGCTGCTCAAGCTCTCCTTCACGATCTCCTACGTCATGCTCGCCCCCTTCGTCGGCGCCGTCGCCGATTCCTTTCGCAAGGGCCGGGTCATGCTGGTCACCAATGCGGTGAAGATGATCGGCTGCCTGCTGATGTTCATGACCCTCCATCCCGTGCTCGCCTACGGCGTCGTGGGATTCGGGGCCTCCGCGTATTCGCCGGCCAAGTACGGCATCCTCACCGAACTGCTGCCGCCCGAGAAACTGGTCGCGGCCAACGGCTGGATCGAGGGCGCCACGGTCGGATCGATCATCATCGGCACCCTGATCGGCGGAGCGCTGATCCATCCGGACATCGCCGGCCTGCTGCTGTCCATCGACCTGCCGGGCATCGACCTCGGCATCGACACGCCGGCCTCGGCCGCGATCACGGTCATCGCGGGGATCTATTTCATCGCCGGCATCCTGAATCTCTGGATCGTCGACACCGGGGCACGCTACAAGGCGCAGCAACGCAATCCGCTGCGCCTGATCGCCGACTTCGCGCGCGCCAATGTCATGCTCTGGTCGGACCGACTCGGCCAGATCTCCCTGTCGGTGACGACCCTGTTCTGGGGCGCCGGCGCCACCCTGCAGTTCATCGTCCTCGACTGGGCGCGCGAGGCGCTCGACATGTCGCTGGACAAGGCCGCCGTCCTGCAGGGGATCGTCGCCGTGGGCATCGCGTTCGGCGCAGTGGCCGCGGCCCGCCATGTCCCGTTGCGCCGTTCGCTGCGGATCCTGCCGGTAGGCGTGGCGATGGGGCTGGTCGTCCCGCTGATGACCCTCATCGAGACGACCGCCCTTGCAGTGCCCCTGCTGGTGATCGTCGGCCTGCTGGCCGGTTTCTTCGTGGTGCCCATGAACGCGCTGCTCCAGCATCGCGGCCATGTCCTGCTCTCGGCGGGCCATTCGATCGCGGTGCAGAACTTCAACGAGAACATGAACATCCTGCTGATGCTCGGCCTCTATGCCTGGCTGCTGGGCAGCGACCTGAGCGTCAACGCGGTGATCTGCATGTTCGGCGGCTTCATCGCGGTGACCATGGTGCTGGTCATCGTCGTCCACGCCCGCAACCAGAAGCGCTTCGACTCCGAATCGCTCATCGGGCAGCACAAGCCACTGCGGGACCCCGACCTTACGTAGCAAGCGGCGGCGCGACCCCAGGCCGGACGGGTGCGCCCCGCCTTACCCGGGCGGACCGGCGGTCGCGCGCGCGAGACAGAGATCCTGCCAGCAACGCGCCTTGTCCTCGTGCCGATCCCGCAACAGGTAGGCCGGGTGATAGGTCACCACCACCGGCACATCGAGTTCGCCCACGCGATAGCGATGGACCCGTCCGCGCAGGCTGGCAATGCTGGCATCGGTACCGAGCAGTGTCTGCGCCGCGAAACGGCCCACCACGAGGATCAGTCGCGGGCGCAGCAATTCGACCTGGCGGCGCAGGAAGGGCGCGCACTGCTCCACCTCTTCGGGACGCGGATTACGGTTGGCCGGCGGGTGGCACTTGAGCACATTGGCGATGAAGACACCCCGGTCGCGACCCAGGCCGACCGAGGCCAGCATCGCATCGAGCAGGCGCCCCGCCTGGCCGACGAAGGGCTCCCCCCTGCGATCCTCCTCGACACCCGGCGCCTCCCCGATCACCATCCAGTGGGCCTGCCGGTCGCCGACGCCGAAAACCGTCTGGCTGCGCGCCCTCGACAGACTGCATGCCTCGCACAGGGCGACGCGCTCGCGCAGGCCGTCGAGATCGAGACCGGCGAGATCGGCCGGGCCAGCCGCCGGGGACAGCCCTGGCGTCGGCGATGGCGACGCCCGCAGAACCCAGGCGGGGCCGATGTCGAGGGCGGCCCACGCCCTGCGCTGGCTCTCGTTCATGGCAGCGCGCGCGCCATCACGATCGCGTCCTCGCGCGTGCCGCCGGCGGCCGGATAGTAGCCGCGTCGCAGGCCGATGCGTCGAAAGCCGCGGCTTTCGTAGAGGTGGATGGCGATGGGGTTGCTCGGGCGCACTTCGAGCAGCATGCGGCCCGCGCCGCGTCGCACGGTGTCCTCGAGGAGCCAGTCGAGCATCGCGGCGCCGATGCCCCGGCCCTGCAGGGCCGGGGCCACCGTGATGTTCAGCAGATGGACTTCCTCGGGCGCCCACATCAGCAGCGAATACCCGCAAGGATCCACGGCCGGCGCACCACGGGCGGAGCCCAGGCCGAAGAGCCATGCATCGTGCCCGGCCCGGATCGAACTCACGAAATTCTGCAGCGTCCAGGGATATTCATAGGCCTCGCGCTCGATGCGCTCGACCCGCACGCAGTCGCCCTCTCCCATCGCCCGGGCTTCCAGCCGATCGGTCTCCTGCCAGGCCCGCGCCGCCATCTCAGGCTCCGGCGGCGCGCAGCGCGCGCTGTTCATCGACATCGAGCGCAACCTTCTCGCGGACATAGCGTGGGGCCGCGTCTGCCGGATCCAGCCAGCTCGTCGCCGGATCGGCGGCGATCATCGCGATGGCCGCGGCATCCGCTCGCGTATCGACCGGCGCGATGCCGAGGCGAACGAGGGCATCGCGCAGATCGGGATGGCGGTGCTGGGCATCCCCGGTGAATCGCAGGCCGGGATGTCGCCGCGCCCAGTGTTCGAGGGCTGCGACGACCTGCTCCGGGCCCGCGCAGCCGGGCTCGAGGAGGGTCGACACCGCGGCCCTGTTGCACGCGGCTTGAACCGCGGGCGCGAAGACGCCGAAATAACACTCGCCCATGCGGGCGTCGTTGGCGACGAAGACAGGGGACTCGCCCATTCCCTTTCCACCCTGTGTCGCTGCCGGCCCGAGCGCAAGGGCAACCGCGGCGGCTTCGAGGGTGCCCACCGGGCAGACCGGGATCCCGAGTGCGATGCCAAGGCCCTGTGCCATGGCGCAGGCCACCCGCAGGCTGGTGAACCCGCCCGGCCCCGCCTCGAAGGCGACGCCAGCGAGATCGGCAGGGCGGCTCGCCGTGCGCGCCATCAGCCCGGATACGAGTGGCAGCAGGCGGGCCGAATGCGATTGCGCGACATTCTCGGTGACGACCGCGAGTTCGTCCGGCGCATCACCGCGGCGCAGGGCCACCGAAGCCGATTCGCCGAAGACGGCGATGGCGAGCACGATACCGCTGGGGTGACTTGCCGGGATGGTCATGGGCGGCAATTGTACCGAGCGACTGGTCGGCCAACGACACCGCGGAGCGCATCGGGAGGCACTTCGACGAACCGCCGGCGGGAAGCCCGCAGGGGTCTAGTGCGGTCGCTGCGGGCCGCGGTTTTCGAAGGGAATGGGATTCTGGCGCAATTGCTCGCGCAGGGCCCGACGCTCCTCGGGGGACAGGCGCGCCCTGCTCAGGCCGGCACCGGGCCCGAGCGCGTCGGGCCGCAGCGCCGCAGCGGGCCGGGTATCGGAGATATCCTGGCGAAGCAATTCGGAGCGGAAGCGAGTACGCTCGACATCACCCATTCGACGGGCCCCATCGGCCATTGCATCGACACTGACGGCGAGGACCATCGCACCGAGGAAGAGTGAAGGAGGAATCCTCATGCCCCAATTCTATGCCAGTGCCCGCCATATGCCACAATGCCCGGGTAAACGGTGTAACAAGCCGTAAGCCTCGCAGGTCCGTCTCGCGGCCATGCGAAACCCACTGGTTATGATTGCGCCATGAGCCCAGCGCAAAACCGGATCCTGGTCGTCGACGACGACCCCAAGATGCGCGATCTCCTGCGCCGCTACCTGAGCGACAACCAGTTCGAGGTCAGCCTCGCCCAGGACGCCGCAGCGATGAACCGCCTGATGCTGCGCGAGCCCTTCGACCTGATCGTGCTCGACCTCATGATGCCCGGCGAGGACGGCCTGTCGGTCGTCCGCCGCCTGCGCGGCGCCAACGATCGCACGCCGATCATCATGCTCACGGCCAAGGGTGACGACATCGACCGCATCGTCGGTCTCGAGGTCGGCGCCGACGACTACCTGCCCAAGCCTTTCAATCCCCGTGAACTGCTGGCGCGCATCCATGCGGTGCTGCGTCGCCGCCCGCCCCCCGAAGCGCCCGGCGCGCCGACGACCGAGGCGGCCGAAGTCGAGTTCGGCCCGTTCCTCCTCAATCTCGCGACCCGCGCCCTGACGCGCGATGGCGAACCCATCCCCCTCACCACCGGCGAGTTCAGCGTCCTCAAGGTCCTCGGCCAGAACCCCCGTGTACCGATGTCGCGCGAAAAGCTGATGGCGCTCGCACGGGGTCGCGAGTACGGCGCCTACGACCGCAGCCTCGATGTGCAGATCTCCCGCCTGCGCAAGCTGATCGAAGCCGATCCCCAGCAGCCACGCTACATCCAGACCGTCTGGGGCGTCGGCTACGTGTTCATCCCGGACGACAAGTAAGCCGGCGTGCCCCAGCGTCGCATGCGGATCAGCCTGTTCTGGCGGACCTTCATGCTGCTCGTCGTGCTGGTGGTGGCCAGCCTCGCGCTCCTGCTCGGCGTGATGCGCTGGCTCGACCGGGCGCCGGCCGAGCAGCGCCTGGCCTGGGAGATCGCCTCGGTGGCAAACCTGACGCGATCCGCCCTGATCAGCTCCCAGCCCGAGCGCCGCCTGATGCTCCTGCGCGAGCTCGCCCGCGACGAAGGGGTGCGGGTCCTGCCGCTCGAGTCGTCCGATCGCATCGAAGCCGACCTGCGCAGCGACCGGGTGCACGACCTGCGGGGCTATCTGCAGAATCTGCTGGGATCGGACACCATCGTCGTCCTCGGTTCGGTCAACGACATCGACGGACTCTGGGTGAGCTTCGACATCGAGGGCGACGGCTACTGGCTGCTGATGCAGCGCCGGCGCCTCGAGCGCCACTTCGGCTCGGGCCTGTCGGTCGTCCTCGGCCTGTCGGCCGGCCTGTCCCTGCTCGGCGCCCTGATCCTCAGTCGTCTCGTCAACCAGCCGCTGTCGCGGCTGGCGGGGGCATTGGGGGCCTTGAGCCGGGGCGAACCGGCCCCGCGCCTGCGCGAGGAACTCGTCGTCAGCGAGATTGCCGAAGTCAACCGGCGATTCAACCAGATGGCGAGCGATCTCTCGGCGCTGGAGGCGGACCGCTCGATCGCACTCGCCGGGATCTCGCACGACATCCGCAGCCCGCTCGCGCGCCTGCGCATGGAAATCGAGCTGGCGCCCCTCGAGGAAGCGCAGCGCACACCCATGGTCGAGGATATCGAACGCATCGACAGGATCGTCGGCCAGTTCGTCGATTTCGCCCGCGCCGGCCAACCGCCCCGCTTCGAGCAGGTCGACGTCGCGGACCTGCTCGACCAGCTGCCGGCGCCCTACCGGCAGCAATCCGGTGAACCCGTGGTCGAACTGTCCGTGTTCGCGCCGGCCAGCCTGCGCTGGCACGGCGATCCCGTCGACCTGCAGCGAGCGATCGGCAATCTCATCGACAATGCGATCCGCTACGGGCGCGGCCCAGGACAGGCGATCGCGAAGATCACGGTGTCGGCACGACGCGCGGCCGGAGGCATCGAGCTCAGCGTCGCCGACGAAGGCCCCGGCGTCCCGGAAACCGCGCTCGCGGAACTGCGGCGGCCCTTCAGCCGGCTCGATCTCGCCCGTGGCGGCAACGAAGGCTCCGGACTGGGACTGGCGATCGTCGATCGGCTCGCGCGGCGCTATGGTGGCCAGCTCGAACTGCGCAACCGGCCGGCGGGTGGGCTGGCCGCCATCCTGCAGTTGCCCGACCAGCGCCGGCGCGGCGCGCGCGCCGAGGCAAGCGCGATCACCGAGACGCCGGTGAAGTCCTCATAGCCACAGGCAATCGAAGGCATACCTAAAGGCAATTGGCGGCGACATATCGGTCTGATAAGGTTCGCGGACAAGCACTGGTCACGACGATTTCACGAACCAGGAGGAGACCCGCCATGTCGAACCTGAAGGGAAGCCGTACACACGAGAACCTCAAGGCGGCGTTCGCCGGTGAAAGCCAGGCAAACCGACGCTATCTCTATTTCGCCAACAAGGCCGACGTCGAGGGGCATCCCGAAGTCGCAGCCCTGTTCCGTTCCACCGCCGAAGGCGAGACCGGCCATGCGCATGGCCATCTCGACTATCTCGCGGAAGTCGGCGACCCGGCTACCGATCTCCCCATCGGCAGCTCGTCGGACAACCTCAAATCGGCGGTGGCCGGCGAAACCCACGAATACACCGACATGTATCCGGGCATGTCCAGGGAAGCCCGGGACGAGGGTTTCGACGAAATCGCCGACTGGTTCGAAACCCTCGCCAAGGCCGAACGCTCGCACGCGAACAAGTTCGCCAAGGCGCTCGAGACCCTGGACGACTGATACGGGTTCGCTCGCAAGCCGGTAGCGGGCAAACCCCGCACACAGCGGGTCCCGCCTCACGGATGTGGGCGGGACGACCCGTTTCGTCGGGTTGCCGAAGGCCCGGAACCCATCGGCCCGGACACCAGGAGACCAGGCGATGAGCGTCAAGGAAGGCTCGCTCGAAGCACCCACGCGACATCCCATCGATTGGCGCGAACCGTCCTACTACGATGAACGCGCCTGCCAGGATGAAATGGAGCGGGTGTTCGACATCTGTCACGGATGTCGACGCTGCGTCAGCCTGTGCAACGCCTTCCCCACCCTGTTCGACCTGGTCGACGAAAGCGAGACCATGGAGGTCGATGGCGTCGATCGCGAGGACTACTGGAAAGTCGTCGACCAGTGCTACCTCTGCGATGTCTGCTACATGACGAAGTGTCCCTACGTTCCGCCCCACCCGTGGAACGTCGACTTCCCGCATCTGATGCTGCGCGGCAAGGCGATCCGGTTCCGCGCCGGCAACCCCCGCCGTTTTCGTGACGGCGTGCTGTCCTCGACCGACCGCAACGGCAGGCTGGCCTCGATCCCGATCGTGGTGCATGCGGTCAATGCCGCGAATCGCACTCCGCTCCTGCGCAAGGCGCTCGAAGGCAGCCTGGGCGTGCATCGCGACGCCTGGCTGCCGGAGTTCGCCAGCCCGAGTTTCCGCTCCCGACCCCCGGCCCGCGGCGCAACGATCGAAGCTCGCGACGGTGCGCGCACACCCGGCAAGGTCGCGATCTTCACCACCTGCTACGTCAACTACAACGAACCCGGCATCGGACGCGACCTCGCCGCCGTTCTCGAGCACAACGGGATTCCGTGGATCCTCGCCGAGAAGGAATACTGTTGCGGCATGCCGAAGCTCGAGCTCGGCGACCTCGAATCCGTCGCCCGGCTGAAGGCGAAGAACATCCCGCGGCTGGCGCGACTGGCCCGCGACGGCCATGCGATCCTCGCGCCGATTCCCTCCTGCGCCCTGATGTTCAAGCAGGAACTTCCGCTGATGTTCCCCGAGGACCAGGAGGTCCTGGCGGTGCGCGACGCCCTGTTCGACCCCTTCGAATATTTCGTCGCCCGTCACAAGGACGGTCTGCTGCGCACCGATTTCAGCCGTGAGCTCGGCAAGGTGTCCTACCACGTCGCCTGTCACCTGCGCGTCCAGAACATCGGCCAGAAGACGCGCGAGCTGCTGCAGCTGGTTCCGGCCACCGAAATATCGACGATCGAGCGCTGCTCGGGCCATGCGGGGACCTGGGGCGTGAAGAAGGAATTCCACGAAACCGCAATGAAGATCGGCCGGCCGGTGTTCCGGGCCGCCGGCAAGCATCCGGCCGGCGGCGAGCCCGACTGGGTGGCCTCGGATTGCCAGCTCGCCGGCCACCATATCGCGCAGGGCCTGGACGGCAAGGCCGACGACAGGCTCGCCCATCCGCTGACCCTGCTGCGAATGGCCTACGGGCTCGACTGAAGCCGGCGAGCGCGACCGAGGAGCGACGCCATGAGGAAACTGACGATCGAATCCCTGCTCAAGCTCGAGGACTACGCGAAGGCGCGTGACGAGTTCCGCCGCGAGGTGATGGCGCACAAGCGGGATCGCGCGCTGCGCCTGGGAGGGAATCTCAGCCTGCTGTTCGAGGATGAACTCACCGTTCGCTACCAGGTGCAGGAAATGCTGCGCATCGAGCGCACCTTCGAGGAAGCCGGCATCCGCGAGGAGCTCGACGCCTACAACCCGCTGATTCCCGATGGCAGCAACCTGAAGGCGACCATGATGATCGAGTATCCCGACGAGACGGTGCGCCGCGAACGGCTGGTCGCCCTCAAGGGAATCGAGCGGACTGTCTGGCTGCGCGTCGAGGGCCACGACAAGACCCTTGCGATCGCCGACGAGGATCTCGAGCGCGAGACCGAGGACAAGACCTCGGCGGTGCATTTCCTGCGCTTCGAGCTCGGCGCCGAGGCGGCAAGAAGCCTCAAGGGCGGCGCCACGCTGGCGGCCGGAGTGGAGCATCCGCAGTACCGCTTCACGGTCGATCCCGTGCCGGAAAACATCCGCGAGGCCCTGGCACGCGACCTCGACTGACGCCTCTCCTGCGGATTCGAACTCGACGGGAGAACGAAGCGCCGGGGCGCGGCCTCGCTTCAGGCCCGCATGATCAGGGCGATCGCGTGGGCCTCGATGCATTCGCCGCGCCCGACCGGACCGAGCCGCTCGCCGGTGCGCGCCTTCACGTTGACCCGATCGGGCTCGATCGCGAGCACCTCGGCGATGCGTTCGCACATCGCCGGAACGAAGGATGCCAGCCGCGGCGCCTGGGCGATGATCGAAGCGTCGATATTGCCGATGCGCCAGCCCCGTTTGCCCAGCACGCCCCCGATGTGTGCGAGCAACACCGCGCTGTCGGCGCCGCGCCAGCGGGGATCGGTGTCCGGGAAATGGCGGCCGATATCACCCAGCGCCGCCGCGCCGATCAGCGCATCGGTGACCGCATGCAGCAGCGCGTCGGCATCCGAATGCCCCAGCAGGCCATGGGAATGCGGAATCGTGACGCCACCGAGCACCAGGGGCCGCCCGGGCACCAGCGCATGGATGTCGTAGCCCTGGCCGATCCTGTAGGGCATCATCGCCGCCCCCCGGCCTGCCGCGCGCTGCCACGCGCGCCCAGCACCGCAACCATCGCGGCGAGGTCCCCGGCGCTGGTCACCTTGAAGTTGTCGCGATGGCCCGGTACCAGTCGAGGCCGATGGCCGGCCGCTTCGATCGCCGCCGACTCGTCGGTGGCATCCGGGCATGTCCGCAAGGCATCGCGCAGCATCCCGAGCCGGAACATCTGCGGTGTCTGCGCGAGCCAGAGCCCCGCCCGGTCGACGGTACCCCCGGAACGCGCCGGGCTTGCGTCGGCCTCGCGCTTGATTTCGTCGGCCTCGCGCTTGATCGTGTCGGCGACCGGCAGGGCCAGCAGGGCGCCGACCGGATCCTCGATGGCGGCATCGCGCAGGGCGTCGAGCGCGGCCAGCGGCAGGCCGGGCCGGGCCGCGTCGTGCACCAGCACCCAGTCGTCGGCCGGCGCCTCGAGCGATTCGATACCGGCCAGTACGCTGTCGCGCCGGCTGGCGCCGCCGATCGCCCGCACGCTGGCGCGCGGCAGGCCCGCCAGCAGCGCCTCGGCCCGGCCGGCGTCGTCGGGCGCGACCACCACCACCAGGCGGTCGATCCACTGCGCCGCCAGCAGGGCGCGGACCGAATGCACGATCATCGGCGCATCGAAGATGGGCAGGTACTGCTTGGGCAATCCGGCTCCGAGCCGCTGCCCCTGGCCAGCGGCCGGCATGATCGCGTGGATTCGTTCGGGCACCATGAACCTCCTCGGCTAGAATTCTACTTTCACCGCACCAGAACCCATCCTTGATTTCTGCCGAGCTCGCATCCGGCGCCCCGCCCGCCCTTCGCCCCTCCGATCCCGCGATCGAACGACTCGAATGGCCCGCTGCGGGCCGCAAGGCTTCCCTTCCCGCCTGCGCCGGCTCCGGCGACGCCTGGCTGATCGCGCAGCTCGCGCGACACCCGGGCCGCCAGGGCGCGCTCGCGGTCGTCACCGCGCAGGCGGCCGATACGAACCGCCTGCAGGACGAGATCGGCTTTTTCGATCCCACGATCCGCTGCGCGGTGCTCCCCGACTGGGAGACCCTGCCCTACGACGCCTTCTCGCCGCACCAGGACCTCATCAGCGAACGCCTCGCGACCCTCTACGACCTGCAGCGCGGCGCCGTCGACCTCTTGCTGGTTCCCGCCAGCACGGCCGTGCATCGGCTAGTGCCGCGGGAGTTCCTCGCATCGCGGACCTTCTTCTTCGAAAAGGGCCAGCAACTCGACGAGGCCGGCCTGCGCGAACAGCTCGTCGTCGCCGGCTACGAGAACGTGACGCAGGTCGTGCGGCCGGGCGAATTCAGCATTCGCGGCGGCCTGATCGATCTCTTCCCGATGGGATCGCGGCTGCCCTACCGGCTCGACCTGTTCGGTCCGGACATCGAGTCGATCCGCACCTTCGATCCCGACACCCAGCGCAGCCTCTATCCGATCGACCGGGTGCGCCTGCTGCCCGGCCGCGAATTCCCGCTCGACGAGCCTGCCCGCAACCTGTTCCGCAGCCGCTGGCGCGAACGCTTCGAGGGTGACCCGAGCCGTTGCCCGGTCTACCGGGACGTGGGCAACGGCATCGCGCCCGCCGGCATCGAGTACTACCTGCCCCTGTTTCACGAGCGGACGACGAGCCTTTTCGAACACCTGCCCGCGGGCGCGACCCTGCTGCTGCATGGCGACATCGAGGGCGCACTGCGCGGCTTCGTCGAGGACACCCGGCAGCGGCATGCCTTCCTGCGCCATGATCCCGAACGACCGGTGCTCGATCCCGAGGAACTCTTCCTGGGCATCGATGAATTCTTCGCCGCCGCCAATGCGCAGGGACGCTTCACCCTGGGCCGGGAGCCGGCGGCCTCCGGCAGTCGCGCGTACACGGTCGTGCCGCCGGATGTCGCCATCGACCGCCGCGCCAGCGAGCCGACCGCCGCGCTGCGCCGCGCGCTGGCCGATGTCGACCGACGCTACCTCCTCGTCGCCGAATCGCCGGGCCGGCGCGAAACCCTGCAGACGATGCTCGCCGAGCACGGCATCGAATCGGCCACGATCGACGACTGGGCGGCCTTCATCGACGGCCAGGATCCGGTCGGGTTCGCAGCCGGCCCGCTGGCCGACGGGTTTGCCCGCGACGAGGCCGGCATCGTCGTCCTGACCGAAGCCGAACTCTTCGTCGGCGCGGTGCGCCGCCGTCGCGGCGGCCGCCGGGAGGCGATCACCGATGTCGACGCGATCATCCGCGACCTCTCCGAGCTCAAGGCCGGCGATCCGGTGGTGCATGTACAGCACGGCATCGGCCGCTACCAGGGCCTGGTCAGCATGGACCTCGGCGACGGCAGCACCGAGTTCCTGCTCCTGCTCTATGCGGGCGATGCCACGCTCTACGTGCCGGTCTCGCAGCTGCACCTCATCATGCGCTACAGCGGCGCAAGTCCCGACGAAGCCCCGCTGCACCAGCTCGGCAGCGGGCAGTGGGAAAAGGCGCGCCGGCGCGCCGCGGCGCAGGCGCGCGACACCGCCGCCGAGCTCCTCAATCTCTACGCCCGCAGGGCGACGCGCATCGGCCATCGCTTCGCCTTCGATTCGCTGGACTACGAGACCTTCGCCGAGGGCTTCGGCTTCGAGGAAACACCCGACCAGCTGGCGGCGATCCATGCGGTGGTGCAGGACATGGTCGCGGGCCGCCCGATGGACCGGCTCGTCTGTGGCGATGTCGGCTTCGGCAAGACCGAGGTGGCCCTGCGCGCTGCCTTCGTGGCGGTTGCCGATGGCCGGCAGGTCGCCCTGCTGGCGCCGACCACCCTGCTGGCCGAACAGCACTTCCAGACCTTCTCGGACCGCTTCGCCAACTGGCCGGTGCGGCTCGCCCTGCTGTCGCGGTTCCGCTCCGCGAAGGAAGTCGCGAGCGCCATCGATGCGATCAACGGCGGCCAGGTCGACATCGTGATCGGCACCCACAAGCTCCTGTCGTCGAACCTGAAGTTCCCGCGCCTGGGCCTGACGATCATCGACGAGGAACATCGTTTCGGCGTGCGCCAGAAGGAGGCGCTCAAGGCGCTGCGCGCCGAGGTCGATGTGCTGACGCTTACCGCGACCCCGATTCCACGCACCCTGGCAATGAGCCTGGAAGGCATCCGGGATTTTTCGGTGATCGCCACCGCACCGCAGAAGCGGCTCGCCATCAAGACCTTCGTGCGGCGCGAATCCGAGGGCGCGATCCGCGAAGCGCTGCTGCGCGAGCTCAAGCGCGGCGGCCAGGTCTACTTCCTGCACAATGAAGTCAGCACGATCGAGAACCGTCGCGAACGCCTCGCCCGGCTGGTGCCCGAGGCGCGGATCGCGGTCGCCCACGGCCAGATGGCGGAGCGCGACCTCGAGCGGGTGATGCGCGACTTCCACCAGCAGCGCTTCAATGTGCTTCTGTGCACCACGATCATCGAGACCGGCATCGACATCCCGACGGCCAACACGATCGTGATCCATCGCGCCGACAAGTTCGGCCTGGCCCAGCTGCACCAGTTGCGCGGACGGGTCGGCCGCTCGCACCATCAGGCCTATGCCTACCTGCTCATCCCCGATGAAAGCGCGATCACCCGCGATGCGAGCAAGCGGCTCGAGGCGATCCAGCTGATGGAGGACCTCGGTTCGGGCTTCTTCCTGTCGATGCACGACCTCGAGATCCGTGGCGCTGGCGAAGTACTCGGTGAATCCCAGGCGGGCGACATGCAGCAGGTCGGCTTCGCGATGTATACCGAAATGCTCGACGAGGCGGTGCGCGCACTCAAGGATGGCCGCGAACCGGACCTCGAGGCCCCGCTCGCCTCGACCACCGAGATCAACCTGCACCTGCCCGCGCTGCTGCCGACCGACTATTGCCCGGACGTCCACGAACGCCTGACCCTGTACAAGCGGCTCGCCAACTGCGAATCGTCCGACGCCCTCGACGAGCTCCAGGAAGAGCTGATCGACCGCTTCGGCAAGCTGCCCGACCAGGCCCGCGCCCTGGTCGACACCCATCGCCTGCGAATCCTCTCCCGGCCCCTGGGCGTCAGCCGTATCGACGCCTCCGAAAAGCTGATCCTGATCCAGTTCGTTCCCGAACCCCCGATCGATCCGCTGCGGATCATCCAGTTCATCCAGAGCCGGAAGGACACCCGGCTGGCGGGCCCCGACCGGCTGCGGATCGAGACCGCGACCAGCGATGCGAAGGAGCGCGCCCAGCGGATCCGCGAGATCCTCGGCTGGCTCGCCAGGCCGGCCGAGGTGGCGGCGGCCGGGTCCGGGAAGAAGAAGAAGAAGGACAAGGCAGGTCGATGACGCAGCGCTTCATCATCCAGCGCCCCGGACTGGCACCGGCCACGGTGGCTGAATTCTCCGCCCTCCTCGGCCGCCCACCGGATCGGGTCGACAACGCCAGCGCGACCTGGGAGCATGCCGACGTCGACACGCGCAGGAGCGGAGAGATCGCCGCGCGCCATGGCGTCGATGCGAATCTCCTGCCGACGGGGTGCCGGCTGGCGGACTTCCGGCTGATCGCCTTCGACATGGATTCGACCCTGATCACGATCGAGTGCATCGACGAGATCGCCGAGTTCGCTGGCCGCAAGGCGGATGTCGCGGCGATCACCGAGGCCTCGATGCGCGGCGAGATCCCGGATTTCGCGCAAAGTCTCCGGCAAAGAGTGGCATTGCTCGCAGGACTCGATGAATCAGTCCTGAAACAGGTCTATGAAGAGCGGCTGCGTCTCTCGCCCGGCGCCGAAGATCTCCTGGATGCCGCCCGGGCGGCCGGCCTGAAGATCCTGCTGGTCTCGGGCGGTTTCACCTATTTCACCGAGCGCCTGCGCAGCCGGCTGCCGATCGACTACACCCGCGCCAATACCCTCGAGATCATCGACGGCAAGCTCAGCGGTCGGGTGTTCGATCCGATCGTCGATGCCGACCTCAAGCGCGACACCGTGCTCGAGACCTGCGCCGCGATAGGCTGCGACCCGGCCGAAGCAATCGTCGTCGGCGACGGCGCCAACGATCTCAAGATGATGGCGGTGGCCGGCGTCTCCGTCGCCTATCGGGCCAAACCGGTGGTCCGCGCCGGCAGCATGCTGGGCATCGAGCACAACGGGCTCGACGCCATCGTCGGCCTGCTCAGCTGATCGCCTCGCCGTAGAGGTCGTGCTCGTCCGACTCGACGATGCGCACGCTGGCGAACTCCCTCACCCGCAGCCCCGGCGCATCGTCGAGGATGACACGCCCATCGATCTCCGGCGCATCGGCCGAGGATCTCGCGATGAAGCCGGTGTTGCCGTCGGCATCGCGGATCCGCGCATCGACCAGGACCTGGATCTCGCGGCCGACCCAGCGTCGCAGCCGCCGCTCGCTGATGCCCGCCTGCAGTTCCATCAGGCGCTGGCGGCGCTCCTCGCGAAGCTCCTGCGGGACATGCCCGGCAAGCTCGTTCGCGCTCGCGCCTTCGACCGGCGAATAGGCGAAGCATCCGACCCGGTCGAGCTCGGCCTCCTCGATGAAGTCGAGCAGATGCTCGAACTCCTCGTCAGTCTCGCCCGGAAAGCCGGTGATGAACGTGCTGCGAATCGTGAGGTCGGGGCAGATCGATCGCCACTTGCGAATCCGCTCCATGTTGGCCTGGCCGCTCGCCGGACGCTTCATCGCCTTCAGGACCCGGGGATGCGAATGCTGGAAAGGCACGTCGAGATAGGGCAGCACCCTGCCCTCGGCCATCAGCTCGAGGACCTCGTCGACATGGGGATAGGGATAGACATAGTGCAGGCGGACCCAGGCGCCCAGTTCGCCCAGTTCGCGCGCCAGCTCCGTCATCCGGGTGCGTACCGGGCGACCGTCGACGAAGCCGGTGCGATAGCGCATGTCGACGCCGTAGGCGCTGGTGTCCTGCGAGACCACCAGCAGTTCCCGACACCCGCCATCGACCAGCGCCTTCGCTTCGCGCATCACCTCGCCGATGGGCCGGCTCACGAGCTTGCCGCGCAGCGAGGGGATGATGCAGAAGCTGCACTGGTGATTGCAGCCCTCGGAGATCTTCAGGTAGGCATAGTGGCGCGGCGTCAGTCGCACGCCGGCAGCCGGCACGAGATCGATGAAGGGATCATGGGGCCGTGCCAGCTCGCGATGCACATGGGCCATGACCTCCTCGGTCGCATGCGGACCGGTCACGCCCAGCACCTTCGGATGCACCTCGCTCACGAGGGATTCGCCACTGCTGCCCCGACGGGCGCCCAGGCAGCCGGTGACGATGACGCGGCCGTTCTCGGCGAGCGCCTCCCCGATCGCATCGAGCGACTCGGCAACCGCCTCGTCGATGAAACCGCAGGTGTTGACGATCACGAGATCCGACCCGGCGTAGTCGCCGACGATCTCGTAGCCCTCGGCGCGCAACTGGGTCAGGATGCGCTCGGAGTCGACGGTGGCCTTCGGGCAGCCGAGGGAAACGAAGCCGACGCGCGGTGCCGGCCCGGGGGCGGCACGAGGTTCGGTCTGGGAAACGCTGGCCATGGGTATTGCTCGTGGTGGATCCAGAACGGCATCCTACCAACTCCGCCCGGCCCCGGCACGCAGCGGGTGAACAGGCCCTACCGCTTGTCCGGTGGCTCCTTGCCCGGCTCGCGCTCGGGTTCGCGCTCGTCTTCGCCGCCCGGCGTTCCGGCTGCGCCAGGCTGCCCCCCCGGGCCTCCCGGCCCGAAGGGGAAGGTCTGGAACATGCTGCGGGTCTGGGCCTGCATCTGGTCCTGCATCTGCACGAACAGGTTCTTGCTCTGCTCGATGTAGCTGCTCATCATCGATTGCATCATGGGCGTCTGCAGTGACAGGAACTGGGTCCACATCTCGGGCGACGGCATGCCCTTGCCGTCGTAGAACCCCCGCGACTGGTCCTGCATGTTGTTCTGGATCTCGACGAAGGCCTGCATCGATTTCTCGAGATAGGCCCCCATCATGCCCTGCATCGCATGCCCGTAGAAACGGATGATCTGCGCCAGCATCGGCGCGGAGAACAGCGGCGAACCACCGGCCTCTTCCTCGAGGATGATCTGCAGCAGGATGCTGCGGGTGAGCTCCTCGTTGGACTTGGCGTCGACGACCCGGAAGTTCTCGTTGTCCAGTACCAGCTGCTTGACATCGACAAGCGTGATGTAGGTACTGGTCTGCGTGTCGTACAGACGCCGATTGGGGTACTTCTTGATCAGGCGAGTGGTGTTGCCCATCTACCGTATCTCCCGGTGTTGCCACCGGCCGCTGCGCCGCCGCTGGCGGTGCATCAGCCCATGTGCAGACCACCATTGAGCGAGAATTCCGCACCGGTGGCAAAGCCCGCCTCGTCGGACGTCAGCCAGGCGATGATCGATGCGATTTCCTCCGGGTTGCCGAGTCGGCGAACCGGGATCGACGCGACGATCTTCTCGAGGACGTCTGGCCGCACGGCCCGGACCATGTCGGTCCCGATGTAGCCCGGTGCCACCGTGTTGACGGTGATTCCCTTGGACGCCAGCTCCTGGGCGAGCGCCATGGTGAAGCCATGCATGCCGGCCTTGGCCGCCGAATAGTTGGTCTGCCCGAACTGGCCCTTCTCGCCGTTGACCGAGGAGATGTTGACGATCCGGCCCCAGCCCTTCTCGAGCATGCCGTCGACCACCTGCTTGGTCACGTTGAAGAGCGAATTGAGGTTGGTATCGATGACCGCACGCCAGTCGTCGAGGGACATCTTGCGAAACACCCCGTCGCGGGTGATCCCGGCGTTGTTGACCACGATATCCGGATTGCCGTGGTCGGCCTTGATCTTGTCGAAGGCCACCTTGGTGGAGTCCCAGTCGGCCACGTTGCCGACCGAGGCGATGAACTCGTAGCCATCGGCCTTCTGCTCGTCCAGCCATTTCTTGAAATCACGGCTCGGACCGCAGCCCGCGATGACGAAATAACCCGTGTCGTGGAGCCGGCGGCACACGGCCGTACCGATGCCACCCATCCCGCCCGTTACATACGCCACTTTCTTGCTCATATCGCTCTCCTGATGAGATTGAGTGGTGGGTAATGCTCGCCAAGATCAATCGGCCCTTTCCTTGACATAGCGCCCGGGAGCTTCCTCGATCGGCCGGTAGGCCGCCGAACCCGGCTGCCTCGGCGCGGGCACCTTGCCGCCATCGAAACCGGCAAGCCATTCGGACCATTCGGGCCACCAGCTGCCGGGAACGGATTCGGCTCCGTCGAGCCATGCCTGGGGATCGTCGGGCAACTCGGGATTGACCCAGTAGTTGCGCTTGTTCGCCGCCGGCGGATTGATCACCCCGGCGATATGACCACTCGCGCCGAGCAGGAAGCGGGTATCGCCGCCGAGAAGCCGGGTCGAGGCGTAGGCCCCCTGCCAGAGCACGATATGGTCGTCGCGCGAGCCGTAGACGAAGCTGGGCACCTCGATGCGACCGAGGTCGACCGGGACGCCCGCGGTCATCAGGCGACCGGGAACGCACAGCTCGTTCTGCAGGTACATGTGCCGGAAATACCATGTGAACATCGGGCCCGGCAGGTTGGTCGAGTCGGCGTTCCAGTAGAGCAGGTCGAAGGCCGGCGGCGACTGGCCCTTGAGGTAGTTGCTGACGACGTAGTTCCAGACCAGGTCGTTGGGCCGCAGTACCGAGAAGGTGCTGGCGAGTTCCTGGCCCCGCATGAGCCCCTTGCGCCCGATCGTCTGCTCGCGCCAGGCGGCGTGCGCCTCGTCGACGAAGACGCCGAGCACGCCCGGCTCGGAAAAATCGAGCAAGGTCGTCAGCAGGGTCATGGATTCGGCCGGATGCTCGCCGCGGGCGGCCAGCGTGGCCAGCGCCGTGGCGAGGATCGTGCCGCCGACGCAGAAACCGAGCGTGTTGATCCGGTCCTGGCCGGAAATTTCGCGCACGACGCGAATGGCCTCGAACATGCCCTGTTCGATGTAGTCGTCCCAGGTGAGATGGGAGAGATCTTCCTTCACGTTGCGCCATGACAGCATGAAGACCGTGTTGCCCTGGGCGACGGTGTACGCGACCAGCGAATTGGCCGGCTGCAGATCCATGATGTAGAACTTGTTGATGCACGGAGGCACCAACAGGATCGGCCGGGCGGCAACTTCGGGCGTGCTGGGGCTGTACTGGATGAGCTGGATGAGATCGTTCTCGAAGACCACGTGCCCGGGGGTGGTCGCGACGTTGCGGCCGACCTCGAACGCGGATTCGTCGGTCTGGGAGATGCGCCCCCGGGCGAGATCGCCGGCGAGATTCTCGAGGCCCGCGCGCAGGCTTTCCCCGCCCGTCTCGTGGAGCAGTCGCTGCGCTTCCGGATTGGTGACGAGGAAGTTCGCCGGCGACATCGCGTCGACCCACTGCTGCGTCGTGAAACGGATCCGCTCGCGAGCCCTGGCATCGCCATCGACGGAATCGGCCAGGCGGGTCAGGAACTCGGCGTTGAGCTCGTACATGGCCGCCATCCAGCCGAAGGGCCCGCCCTCGTGCCAGCTCGGATCCGAGAAGCGCCGGCTGGCGGGCTCGGGCTTGCCGGCGCCCAGCAGCGATTGCAGCCGGTTCAGGAATTCGCTCTGGAGTTCGGCAAGACGCTGGGGCGCGATGCCGACAGGACCGACCGGCGACAGGAAGGGCGACATCGCCTGGGGGTCATCGGCAGGCGATCGCGTGTCCGCAGCCGCTTGCGTGCGTGCTGCCCGCGGCGACTTGCGCGCATCGCCGGCGCCGTTCCCGCCCTTGCCGGCGCCACTGGCCCGCTTGCGGCCCGATGATCCGGCGCCCGCTCGCCTGGCGGCGGCCGTTGCGCCGGTGGAGCGATCGGCTCCGGCCTTCGCAGCCCGGCCCGCCTTGCCGGCCGGACGTTTCGCGGCTCGACGCTCGTCTGGCATGGGCGTCTCCTCCTTTCGCAGACAATATGTGAAACCCTGCAGTCCATTCTGCATTGCGGCAAGCATTTGTCAATTGAAACGAATCGAAGCTCCGGGTGAACCCTCATGACACGGCTCATCGTCGCGATCGGCTGGATGTACGTGGTGGTGTTGATGGCCGCCACCCAGGACGGCTGGCTGGCCGCCATCGGCACCCTCGTCTTCTACGGCCTGCTGCCGCTCGGCGTGGTGCTCTACCTGCTGGGCACGGCCGCCCGAGCCAGGCGTCGTCGCATGACGACGGGCCGTGATCCGGCGATGCTTGCGGCCGATGCGCGCGGCACCGGGCCCGATTCAGGCCCGGGCGGGCGCGAGCCAGATTAGCGAAGCCATGCGCCCGCACTGGCCGTCGCGACGATAGGAATAGAAGCGCGCCGGATCGGCGACAGTGCACAGCCCGCTCGGGACGATCGCCGATACCCCGGCAGCGACGAGCCGGTGCATCGCGAGCGACGGCAGGTCGGCAAGCCATTTGCCGGGCATCCCCGCCCGCGGACGGAAATGGACGGCGGCGCCGGGATCCCGTCCGACGAACGCCTGACGGACATCGTCGCCCACCTCGAAGGCATCGGGCCCGATTCCCGGTCCGATCCAGGCATGCAGGCTCGCCGGCGAAGCCCCGAGCGCGAGCATCGATTCGACCGTGGCCTCGAGCACGCCGCCGGCAAGGCCGCGCCACCCCGCATGGGCCGCGCCGACCACACGCCGCCGCGAATCGGCGAACAATACCGGCAGGCAATCGGCGGTCTGGATCGCGAGCACGCAGGCCGGGCGGTCGGACACCATCGCATCGGCGACCGGCGGCACGCAATCGCCATCCGGGCTTCGCTCGACATGCAGCACATCGCATCCGTGCACCTGCCGCAGCCAGACCGGCGCGGAAGGCAGGAAACGGCGCAGGCGGGCCCGGTTCGCCGCGACCGCCGCCGGATCGTCGCCGCAACCCATGCCGAGATTGAGCCCGCCCGAAGCGCCGTCCGCAAGCCCCCAGGGCCCGCTGCTCAGGCCGCCGCCGCGGGTCGTCGAGAATGCGCGAACCCAATCCGGCGCGCCCCAGTCGGGAAGCAGCATCAGCATCGCCTGCTCCATCGGTTCGATCTCCTTCATGGGCCGGCCGGGGAAGCCGCATCCCGATCCGCGAGCATGGCATGCGCATCGCCCATCCCGGCATCGCGCAGGCAGGCGATGAAATCGGCCGGCGGCTCGCTGCGAAAGCTGCATCCGGCGGCTCCCGACGGGTGCATGAACGACAGCCGCCAGGCATGCAGCATCTGGCGTGTCGGCCAGGGGGCGCCAGCCGGCCCCCTGTAGAGGGCATCGCCGAGCAGCGCATGGCCGATCGAACGCATGTGCACCCGGATCTGGTGGGTACGGCCGGTATGCAGGCGACATTCGACCAGGCTGACTTCGCGGTCCGCGAAGCGGCCCGTCGCGAGACGCTCGTAGTCGGTTCGCGCGGCACGCCCCCGCGGGCCTTCGACCACCGCCATGCGCAGCCGATTGGACGGATCGCGGCCAATGGGCGCCTCGATGCTGCCCGCGCCGGGACAGCGACCGATCACGATGGCGAGGTAGCGCCTCGACATCGACCGGTCGGCGAGCTGGGCCATCAGCGAAAGACGCGCGGTTTCGCTGCGCGCGACCACCATCAGCCCGCTGGTGTCCTTGTCGAGACGATGGACGATGCCGGCGCGCGGCAGGGTGGCGTGGACGGCGTCGTGGTGCAGCAGTCCGTTCAGGAGGGTTCCGCTCCAGTTGCCGGCGCCCGGGTGCACGACCAGGCCGGCCGGCTTGTCGATGACGATGAACCCGGGATCCCGATGCACCATCGCCAGCGGCACGGGCTCGGCGACGAAGGCCCGCTCGGCCTCGAGGGGCTGCGGCTCGACCTCGAGCCGCTCCAGGCCCGACAGGCGCATGCTGGAGGCCGCCGGACGCTGGTCGCAACGCACCGCCCCGATCGCGATCCAGCGCTGCAGCCGGGTACGCGAGTACTGCGGCAGCATCCGCGCGAGATAGCGATCGAGGCGCTCGCCGGCGCCCTGGGCGCCATCGATCAGGAGACGTTCGACCTCATCGGCGGGATCGCCCGCCTCGTCGGGATCATCGATTGGCGCGTGGCTATAATCGTGGCTGTCCGAATGCATGGCACCGAGATGAACACGTCCGTACTGCGACGACCACTGGCACTCGTCCTTGTCGCGCTCGCCGTGCTGCTCGCCGGCTGCCAGACGGGGCGCGAACCCGACCCCACGATCGGCTGGACGCCCGATCGATTGTATGCCGAGGCCAAGGACGAGATCGCCTCGGGCAACTTCGGCGAAGCGATCAACTACCTGCAGAAGCTCGAATCGCGCTATCCGTTCGGTCGCTGGGCGCAGCAGGCCCAGCTGGAGCTGATCTACGCCCAGTACAAGGACAACGAGCGCGCCCTCGCGCTGGCGGCGGCCGATCGCTTCATCCGGCTCCATCCCAATCATCCGGCCCTCGACTACGTCCACTACATGAAGGGCCTGGTCAACTTCAACGACCAGAGCGGACTGCTGGCCAACCTCGGCGGACAGGATCTCTCCGAGCGCGACCTCGCCGCATCCCGCGCCGCCTTCGACTCCTTCCGCCAGGTGGTCGAACAGTACCCGGAGAGCAAGTACGCCAGCGATTCGCGCGACCGGATGGCCTATCTCGTCAATGCGATGGCGGCCGGCGAAGTGCATATCGCGCGCTACTACTACGAACGCGGCGCCTACATCGCGGCGGCCAACCGGGCGCAGTCCGCGGTCCGCCAGTACCAGCGGACGCCCGCCATCGAGGAAGCGCTCTACATCATGTACCGCGCCTACGAGGAACTCGGCATGGATGAACTGCGCGACAACGCCAGGCGAGTCCTGCTCGCGAACTTCCCCGAAAGCGAGCTGATGGAAAACGGCTTCCCTCGCGAGAACCGCCGCTGGTGGCAGGTCTGGCGCTAGACACCATGGTCGCCCGGGTCATGGCGGGCGACCATGGTGTCTAAGCCCTTCCCTGCTCGATGAAGCCGACGACCTCGTCGACCGACCGGGCCAGCCCGAATGGCGGCAGGCTGCGCAGCAGGATCCTGCCGTAGGGCCGTGACACGAGACGCCGGTCGCCGATCACGAGCACGCCGCGATCGGTCTCGGAGCGGATCAGCCTGCCGACGCCCTGCTTGAGTGACATCGCCGCCTCGGGCAACTGCAGCTCGCGAAACGGATCCCCGCCGCGAGCGCGCAGCGCTTCGGCCCGGGCCCGGACCACGGGGTCGTCCGGCGGCGCGAAGGGCAACTTGTCGATGACGACGAGCGATAGCTGGCTGCCGGGCACATCCACCCCCTCCCAGAAGCTGGCGCTGCCCACGAGCACCGGCGCCGCCGCATTGCGAAAGCGTTCGATCAGCACTGCCCGTGGCGCGCTGCCCTGGACCATGAGCTCGAGCTGCGACGCGATCCCCTGGCCCAGCAGCTCGGCCATGCGCGCGACCATGCGCAGGCTGGTGCACAGCACGAAGGCCCGGCCCCGGTTGGCGAGAAGCAGCGGAACGATGGTGTCCGCAAGCTCGCGGGCAAAGCTCTCGGCCGCCGGCTCCGCGATGCGCTCGGGCACGAACAGCCGGGTGTTGGCTCCATAGTCGAAGGGGCTCGGCCAGCAACGGGTAGCGGCATCCTCCAGGCCGAGTGCGCGCTGGAAATGGCCGAATTCGCCACCGACGGTGAGCGTCGCCGAAACGAAGATCCAGGCCCGGGGACTGGCCTGGCGATGGCGTCGGAACTGGCCGGCAACCGACAGCGGGCTTGCGTGCAGCGCCACCCCCAACCGACGGATGTCCGCCCAGAGGACGGCCGGGCCGGCCGTATCGGGGGATTCGACGCCATCCTCGTCAGGGTTCGTCGACGCCGGCTCGAGCAGCGCGAGCAGCCAGGCGCGCAGGCGCTGCGCAAGCTGCGCCGCGCGGGGCTCCAGGCGGCCGAGGTCGCGACTACGCTGGGCCGCCTCCGCCAGGCTGGGACCGACCGCCTCCAGGGCGGCCGCGAGCGCCTCGATCGCGGCATGCAGCTCGCCCATCGCGCGCAGGCGCCGATCATCGAGGCGTGCCGGCATGCCCGCCTGCAGCCGGAACTCCCGCAGGGCCGCTTCGATCGCCGTCGCCCGCGCCATCCAGTCATCGGCATCGGGCGCATCGGCGCGCCCGATCCGCAGCAGGTCACGGGCCAGCTCGGCCAGCTGCCGGGTCGAGACGGCGACGCCGAAGAACTGGGTCGCGATATCGGGAAGCTGGTGGGCCTCGTCGAAGACCAGGACCTCGGTGGCCGGCAGCAGCTCGGAGACGCCCTCATCACGCAATGCGAGGTCGGCGCAGAACAGGTGATGGTTGACGACCACGACATCGGCCTTCATCGCCCGCCGCCGGGCCTGCATCAGGAAGCAGTCGTCGAAACGTGGGCACTCCTGTCCCAGGCAGTTCTCGCGGGTGGACACCGCGCGCGCCCAGGCCGGCGCATCCTCCGGGATGCCGGCAGCTTCCGCTCGATCGCCAGTGCTCGACAGCGCGGCGAAGCGCTCGATCCGCCGCAGCATGGCCGCATCCTCGCGACGCTCGAAGCGTCCCTCGAGCAGGTTGCGCTCGAGGTGATGATGGCAGACGTAATTGGCCCGCCCCTTGAGCACGGCGATCCGGGCCGAAACCCCGAGACTGGCCGCGAGCGCCGGCAGATCGCGCCCCACGAGCTGGTCCTGGAGGTGGCGGGTACCGGTCGAGATCATGGTCCGGGCGCCCGAGAGCAAGGCGGGAACCAGGTAGGCGAAGGTCTTGCCGGTGCCGGTCCCGGCCTCGGCCACCAGGCAGGCGTGCGACTTGATGCATTCGGCGATCGCACGGGCCATGTCCTGCTGGGATTCCCGGAAGACATAGCCGGGTCGGCGCGCAAGGGCGCCGCCGCGAGGATCGAAGGCGCCGGCCACGGCATCGCCGAGCTCGCCGGACGGCATGGCGCGACCATCCGCCAGGCCGGCGGCAGGCGAAGCGTGGTTCACTCGGGGTCCGGGATTCTCAAGCCTGGATGTCCGGGACCAGCTGCATCTGCAGGATGACCATCGCATCCTTGATCTGCAGCTTGCGCTTCTTGAGGCGGCGCAACTGGAGCTCGTCGAAGCCGCCTTCACGGCCGAGCGTCTCGATCATGGTGTCGAGCCCGCGGTGCTCGAGCACCAGCTCGGCGATTCGACGCTTGATCGCTTCCTGGGGTTGATAAGGATCCGAAACCATGGGGCCCATCCGATAGCCGGCTCGCCGGGGCCAACCTGACCGGCGCGAGCGAGCCGTCAGCCAGCATGGAATAATACTTCGCTGCCAGACGGTACTCAATCATCCATGCAATGGCTGCGAATGGCGGTCTGCACCGCCCAGCACCAGGGGGACAGGGACGAACAGCAGGATCGGGTCGCGCTGCTGGCTTCCGACCTGGATCCACGCTGCGCCCTCGGCGTACTCGCCGACGGCCTGGGCGGGCGCAGTGGCGGCGCCCTGGCCGCCGAGAACGTGCTGCTCACCTGCCAGTCGCGCTTCCGCAACTTCACGCCCTCGTCCGAGCCCGTCACTCCCTTCTTCCGCTCCCTGGTCGACGAGGCGCATACGGTCCTCAAGCTCACCGCGATCACCTCCCGGCTCGAGCCGCACACCACCTTCGCGGCGCTGCTGATCCAGCCCGACAGGGTGGACTGGTGCCATGTCGGCGACAGCCGCATCTACCATCTGCGCGAGGGCAGCGTGGCGCATCGCACCGAAGACCATACCCTGGCGCTGCGACTCGCCCGCGAGGGGGCCGAACCCTCGATGCCGATCGTCGGAAATCCCGCCGCGAATCGGCTCGTCCAGACCCTGGGCGCCCGGGAAAGGCCCGAAGCCGATATCGACGGCATCGCCGACCCGCGGGCCGGCGATGCCTTCCTGATCTGTTCGGACGGGCTCTGGCGTCATGTCGACGAAGCGGAGATCGCCACGGTCGTGGCCGAGCAGTCGGTGCGCGACGCGGCGGAAACCCTGGTCGGCCTGGCGCGGGAACGCGCCCGGGGCCGGGGCGACAACTGCTCGCTGGTCCTGGTCCGGCTCGAGAACTGAGCAAGGCCGGCGGCTCAGCGCGCCTGGCCCGGCTCCATGATCCCGCGCACGGCGGCATCGTCGACGGCCGGGATGCCGGCCTGCCGGGCGTTGCGCTCGATGGCCTGGTGCTCGCGCAGGGCCCGCCGCGCCTGCACGGCTATCCGGTCGAGCTCGTCCTCGACCACCCGGCGCTCGGCATGGACGCGGCTTGAGCAATCACTTGCGAGAAAACGTCCGTGGCAACGCGCGAGGCCGGCCGACCAGCGAGCCTCCCATCGCTCCCGCAGGGACTGCACCTCGTCAATGGTCTCCTCGGCCTGGGCCTCGGTGTAGGTCCGTCCCAGCGGATGACCCGGCATGATGAGCGCCGGATCGGGAGTGCTGGCACAGCCGGCGAGCAGCACGACGAGCAGCGCGGACAGTCGGGCGCGGATCAGGAGAGCCTCCTTGCGCCGGGCGCCGCGCTCCACGGCGATCCCGTCGTTCAGGTCAGTGATTCCACGACCTGCCGTCGCGGCAGGTCGAGGTACTCGGCCGACTGCATCTCGGCGAGCCGGGATGCCGTCCGGTAGAACTCGCCGGACATCGGCCCCGCAACGTACAGGGCCTGCGGCTCGCACTCGGCCGACAGCAGCAGCTTGACCCGCTGATCATAGAACACGTCGACCAGCCAGACGAAACGGCGCGCCTCCGATGCCATGGCCGGACTCATCCTGGGCACATCGGAGACGATGACGGTATGGAAGGAGCGGGCAAGCTCGAGGTAGTCGAGCTGCGAGCGCGGCCCGCCGCAAAGGGTGTCGAAATCGAACCAGCACACGCCGTCGGCGCGCCGCCGCGCCCGCAGCTCCCGGCCTTCGACCAGCAGGACCGGGTCCTCGTCGGCGGTGGCGGCCAGGCGCTCGAAGGCGTCGGCGAGTTCCGCATCGGCAGCGGGCCCGGCCGGCACGAGGTAGGTCCGCACCTGGGCGAGCGTCTGGCGCCGATAGTCGATGCCGGCATCGACGCTGATCACGTCGAGGCGCTCCTCGAGCAGGGCGATCGCCGGCAGGATGCGCTCGCGATGCAGGCCATCGGGATAGAGTCCCGACGGGGCATAGTTCGAGGTCATGACGAAGGTCACGCCATGGGCGAAGAGGCCGCGCAAGAGGCGATCGAGGATCATCGCATCGGCGATGTCCGAGACATGGAACTCGTCGAAGCAGATCAGCCGGTAGCGGCGGGCAATGCGGCGGGCGACCTCGTCGAGCGGATCCTGCCGCCCCTTCAGGCCTTCGAGTTCGCGATGGACGCCGCGCATGAACTCGTGGAAATGCAGGCGGGTCTTGCGGACGATGGGGATCGTCTCGAAAAAGCAGTCCATCAGGAAGCTCTTGCCCCGCCCCACGCCGCCATGCATCCAGACGCCACGAGGCACGTCGGGACGCGCGATCATCCGGCGCAGACGACCGCGCCGGCGCGTGCGAAATGCGACGAGCTCATCGTACATCCGCTGCAGGCGACCGATCGCGGCGAGCTGCGCCGCATCGGCCGTGTATCCCCTGGCGGCAAGGATGCTTTCGTACTTTTGCTGGACGTTCAATGTCGTAGTGGGGACCACCGGCCCAGCCGGGCGCCTCATGCGGCGAATCCGTATTACATGTTCAATGCGCGCTTGTCGCTGGCAAGCGCAGCCTCGCGGACCACTTCGGACATCGAGGGGTGCGGATGGCAGACCCGGCCGATGTCCTCGGCGGACGCCTTGAACTCCATCGCCACGGCCGCTTCCGCGATCAGGTCGCTCGCGTTGTGGGCGATGATGTGCACCCCGAGGATCTCGTCGGTCTTCGCATCGGCGATCATCTTCACGAAGCCCTCGGGATACCCCATGCCCAGCGCGCGCCCATTGGCCGCGAACGGGAACTGGCCGGCATGGTAGTCGCGCCCTTCCGCCTTGAGCTGCTGTTCGGTCTTGCCGACCCAGGCGATCTCGGGCGACGTGTAGATGACCCAGGGAATGGTGTTGTAGTCGATGTGCGGCGACTGTCCGGCGATCAGCTCGGCCACCATCACGCCCTCGTCCTCGCCCTTGTGCGCCAGCATCGGGCCGCGCACCACATCGCCGATCGCGTAGATGCCGGGCACGCTGCTGCGGCAGTGATCGTCGACCGGCACGAAGCCACGCTCGTCGACGGTGATTCCCACCGCCTCGAGACCGAGACCATCGGTGTTCGGCACCCGGCCGACCGAGACGACCAGACGGTCGACCTCCAGCGATTTCGCCTCGCCGCCGGCATCGGCGTACTGGATCGTCACGCCGCTGGGCGACTTCGTGACTTCGCTGATCGCCACGCCGAGCTGGATGTCCAGGCCCTGCCGGGCGAAGCTGCGCGCCGCCTCCTTGGCGACCGCGTCGTCGCAGGCCGCCAGGAAGGCCGGCATGGCTTCCAGCACGGTGACCTCGGAACCCAGCCGCCGCCACACCGAACCCAGCTCCAGCCCGATCACGCCGGCGCCGATCACGCCGAGCCGCTCGGGCACGGCGGCAAGCGACAGCGCGCCGGAGTTGTCGCAGATCGTTTCATTGTCGATCTCGATGCCGGGCAACTGGCGTGGATTCGAGCCGGTCGCGATGATCACGTTCTTCGCTTCGCTGATCTCGGGCTCGCCCTCGCCGGAGACCTCGATACGGAAGAAACCCTCGGCGGACTCGAGGAATCGGCCATGGCCCTTGAGCCAGGTGATCCGGTTCTTGCGGAACAGGAACTCGATTCCCTTGGTCATCTTGCCGACGATGCCGTCCTTGCGCGCCATCATGCGGGCGATGTCGAGCTCCGCGCCGGTCACCGTGATGCCATGGTCGCCGAGCTTGTGCGCGACCTTCTCGTATTCCTCCGAAGATGCCAGCAGCGCCTTCGAGGGAATGCAGCCGACGTTCAGGCAGGTACCGCCCAGGACACGCTCGCCGACCGGATTCTGCCAGCGCTCCACGCAGGCGACCTTGAAGCCGAGCTGGGCGGCACGGATCGCCGCGATGTATCCGGCCGGACCGGATCCGATGACGACGACGTCGAATCGTTCTGACATGCCAGGTTCCTCCTCAGAGATCGAGCAGCAGGCGGGAGGGATCCTCCATCGCCTCCTTGATCGCGACGAGGAACAGCACCGCCTCGCGGCCGTCGATGATCCGGTGATCGTAAGACAGGGCGAAGTAGTTCATCGGTCGCACCACAACCTCGCCGTTCTCGACGACGGCCCGTTCCTTCGTGGCGTGGATACCGAGGATCGCCGACTGGGGCGGATTGATGATCGGGGTCGAGAGCATCGATCCGAATACTCCGCCGTTGCTGATCGAGAAGGTTCCGCCGGTGAGCTCCTCGAGGCCGAGCTTGCCCTGCTGGGCGCGCTGGCCATAGTCGGCGATGGTCTTCTCGATCTGCGCGAAGCTGAGCTGGTCGGCATTGCGGATCACCGGCACGACCAGTCCGCGCGGCGAGCCGACGGCAACGCCGACGTCGAAGAAGCCGTGGTAGACGATGTCGGTGCCGTCGATCGAGGCGTTCACGACCGGGTACTTCTTGAGGGCATGCACGACCGCCTTGACGAAGAAGGACATGAAGCCGAGGCGAATGCCGTTGGTCTTCTCGAACGGCTCCTGGTACTTCTTGCGCAGCGCCATCACGGGCGCCATGTTGACTTCGTTGAAGGTGGTGAGGATCGCGTTGGTCGCCTGCGACTGCAGCAGGCGCTCGGCGACCCGCTGGCGCAGGCGCGACATCGGCACCCGCTGTTCCGGGCGTCCCTCGAGGACCTTCGCGAGATCGATCGGGGGGCGCACCTGCGGCAGGCTGGGTGCCGCCGCCGGGCCGGGAGGCGGCGCCGGCGCCGGTACCGGCGCCGCGGCCGGCGCGGCGAGCTTGCCGAGGACATCACCCTTGGTGATCCGGCCATCCTTGCCCGTACCGGTGACATCGCCGGGGCCGAGGTTGTTCTCCGCCATCAGCTTGGCGGCCGAGGGCATCGCGATCTCCTTGCCGGGTCGCGATGCCGGAGCCGGGGCCGACTGCGAGCCGGGGGCATGCTGCGCGGGGGCCGGCGCGGCGGCCGGGGCCGCAGCAGGGGCCGGGGCCGCAGCGGGGGCTTCGGCTGGCGCCGCCGGTGCCGCGGCCTGCGACGCGGACGCTCCCGCCTTGCCCTCGGTATCGAGGATGGCGATCACCTGGTCGGCCACCACGGTCGCTCCGTCGCTCGCCCGGATCTCGGTGATCACGCCGGAGTCCGGAGCGGGCAGTTCCAGCACCACCTTGTCGGTTTCGATATCGATGAGGTTCTCGTCGCGACCGACGGAATCACCCACCTGCTTGTGCCACTGCAGGAGCGTCGCCTCGGCGACCGACTCCGACAGTTGCGGGACCTTGACTTCTACCAGGGCCATTTATGAAGTACTCCGAATATCTGTGAATTCCTGCGCCGGGCCCGGCGGTCCGTTTCGGCGAACCCGGCCTGCTTCGATGAGTGCCGGGTCGATCACTTCCTGCTGCGCGACTTGCCGTCGCCGAAAGCCGCCGCCACCAGCTCCTTCTGCTGGGCGAAATGCTTGTCGAAGTAACCGACCGCGGGCGAAGCCGAGGCCGGGCGGCCGGCGTAGCCGAGCTTCTGGTTCGCGCCCAGGGCTTCGTTGATGTGATGCTGGACGTAGAACCAATAGCCCTGGTTTTGCGGTTCATCCTGGCACCACACCACCTGCCTGGCTGCGGTGAAACGCTTGAACTCCGTCTCGAACGCCTTGTGGGGGAAGGGATAGAGCTGTTCGATCCGGATGATCGCGACATCGTTCGCGTTGCGCTCGCGCCGGGCTGCGATCAGGTCGTAGTAGACCCGGCCGGAACACAGGATCAGGCGCTTCACCCCGGCGGGGTCGATCTCCGGATCGCTCTCGCCGATCACCGTCTCGAAGCCCCCCTTGGACAGCGTCGCCAGGGACGAGGTCGCCTCCTTGTGCCGCAGCAGCGACTTGGGCGTGAGGATGACCAGCGGCTTGCGGAACAGCCGGATCATCTGGCGACGCAGGAGGTGGAATATCTGGGCCGGCGTCGTCGGCTGGCAGATCTGCATGTTGTTCTCGGCGCACAGCTGCAGGAAGCGTTCCGGCCGGGCCGAGGAATGCTCGGGCCCCTGCCCTTCGTAACCGTGGGGCAGCATCAGGGTCAGGCCCGAGACCCGACCCCATTTGGTTTCACCCGAGGAGATGAACTGGTCGATGACGACCTGGGCGCCGTTGACGAAGTCGCCGAACTGCGCTTCCCATACCACCAGGGTGTTCGGCTCGGCCGTCGAGTAGCCGTATTCGAAGCCGAGCACCGCTTCCTCGGACAGCACCGAATCGATCACGGTGAACCGACCCTGGTTGGGCGCGATGTTCTCCAACGGGATGTACTTGCCCACGCCCCATTCCTCGCGCTTCTGGTCATGGAGCACGGCATGCCGGTGGGTGAAGGTGCCGCGACCGCTGTCCTGGCCCGAGAGCCGCACCCCGTAGCCTCCGGCGACCAGCGTCGCGAAGGCGAGATGTTCGCCCATGCCCCAGTCGAGCGGAATCTCGCCGCGTCCCATCTTGGCGCGCTCGGCGATGACCCGCTGCACCAGCGGATGGATGCTGACCGTGTCGGGAACCCGCGAGATGATGTCGGCGATCCGCTGCAGCTCCGCCAGCGGCACGGCGGTATCGGCGCTGTCGGTCCACTTGCGGTTCAGGTAGGGCATCCAGTCGACCGCGTACTTGCTCTTGAAGTTCGAGATCACCGGATCGGCCGTATGCCGACCCGCATCCATCGCATCGCGGAACTCGGTAGCCGCCGCGGCCGCGTCGTCCTCGGTGATCACGCCCTGCGTGATGAGCTTGTCGACATAGATGCTGCGGGTCGACGGCAGGGCCGCGATCTTGCGGTACATCAGCGGCTGGGTCAGCGAGGGCGTGTCCTGTTCGTTGTGGCCCAGCTTGCGGTAGCAGACGATGTCGATGACGATGTCCTTGCGGAACGCCATCCGGTAGTCGACCGCGATCTGCATCGCCAGCACCACCGCCTCGGGATCGTTGCCGTTGACATGCAGCACCGGCGCCTCGATGCTCTTGACCACGTCGGTGCAATAGAGCGTCGAGCGCGCATCGCGTGGGTCGGAGGTGGTGAAGCCGATCTGGTTGTTGATGACGATGTGCACCGTCCCGCCGGTCCCGTAGCCGCGGGTGAGCGCCATGTTCAGGCACTCCATCACGACGCCCTGCCCCGCGAAGGCGGCATCGCCGTGCACCAGCACCGCCAGGACCTCGTCACCCTTGGGGTCGTTGCGACGATCCATGCGCGCCCGCGCGGAACCGCCCACGACGGCGTTGACGATCTCGAGGTGCGAGGGATTGAACGCGAGCGAGAGGTGGACGGGCCCGCCTTCGGTGGAGACGTCGCTCGAGAAACCCTTGTGGTACTTGACGTCGCCGCTGGGCAGGTCGTCGGCGTGCTGCCCCTCGAATTCCGCGAAGAGCTCCTGTGGCATCTTGCCGAGGATGTTGACCAGGACGTTGAGGCGGCCCCGGTGCGCCATCCCGATCACGATCTCCTGGATGCCGTGCTTGCCCGAATGCTGGATGACCTCGTCGAGGCCGGCGATGAAGCTCTCGCCGCCCTCGAGCGAAAAGCGCTTCTGGCCGACGTACTTGGTGTGGAGGTACTTCTCGAGGCCTTCGGCGGCGGTGAGTTGCTCGAAGACGTGGAGCTTCTTCTCGCGCGAGAACTTGGGCGTCGCGCGGGTGGATTCCATGCGCTCCTGGATCCAGCGCTTCTGGGCCGGATCGGTGATGTGCATGAACTCGGCGCCGATGGTGCCGCAGTAGGTGTCGCGCAGCGCATGCAGCAGCTCGCGCAAGGTGGCGCTCTCGAAGCCGAAGAAGGTGTTGGCGACCGAATAGATGTTGGCGTGGTCACCCTCGGTGAAGTCGTAGAAGGCCGGCTCCAGCTCGGGAATCGTCGGCCGCTCGTGCCGCTTGAGTGGATCGAGGTCGGCCCAGCGATTGCCCAGGGAACGGTAGGCGGCGATCAGGGACTGGACGAAAACCTGCTTGCGGGCCGTACCGGCATCGCCTCCCATGACGCGAGGCGCGAGAGTGCCCTCACGGGAACGCTCGGCGAAGGACCGGACGATCGGGGCATGGGCGACATCGCGCGACTGGACGTTGCCGTCGGCGGCGGGCACCACCTGCATATTGTCGAAATAGGCCCGCCATTCCTCCGAAACGGAGCTCGGATTGTCCAGGTAACTCTCGTAGAGTTCCTCGATATAGGGGGCATTGCCGCCGAACAGATAGGAGTTCGACTGGAGGGACTTCATCATTGACGCTTCACCTTTTGTAACGAGTTTCTCGTCGACGAGGCATGGAACCCGTCGATTCACGGGATTCCAGGACGGGCGAACCGGTATGCGGTCCACCGCGTCCGCGGTACGGAGATCCTGTCTACATCATTGAATTTCCTCTCGGAATTTCGTAAAGGATACTCTGGCTCTATGACGCCGGCCACCTTGCCCCCTCGATCGCGAGGGATCACGGGGCCTGGCGACGGAGTCGACGAACGCGAGTGTTGCCTGCCCGCAACGAGTGCCACATTCTTCCCAGGCTCCGCAGCGGCCCACCTCAGGATGGACCCGACGCCGCCGTCCCGATCCGCCGAAAAGCGGAAGCCGGGGCGGCCCGATCGGGATAGGGGGACCGCCATGATAGCGGCCGCCCCTCCCACACCACCCGGCATGCGGGTCCGCACCGGGCGGTTCGAGTGGTTGAGGTCATGAGAGACGGGGAACACCGAGCCG